>NZ_DBHIEC010000046.1:0-1506 GCF_057250765.1 Catonella sp. | reverse complement strand
GATAGCGTTCCCTCTGCCTGAAACTCCACATTTTTTAAAAGCCTAGCAAAGTCCTCAAGCTTTTTCTCTGGTATTTGCTTTAGCTTCTCTCCATCCGAAATTCCTGCAAGCTTCAAAATATAGTCAGATAGTCTCTTAGGAAGCTCTGATTTAAGGTAGCTCTTTAGCTCCTTTTCTCCGTTAGTTCTTGCCATGATTCTAAGCTCATCCAGGATTTCATCCTTTGATTTTTGCTGAAGAAGATCGAGGCTAAGTCTTACGGTTTCTAGCCCATCTTTTCGCATTATGCTATTAACAAAGCCAGAGCACCTTAGCGCAATAGAACCTGATAGGCCAAAATGCGTGAAAATCAAATCCCCTTCGTGACTTGATGCAAGTTTATTCTTTTTGTTATATACACTGAGCTTTACGTCTTGAAGCGATATCCCACTAAGCTCAGAGAGAAAATCACCGTAGTTTCTGCAAACTATGGGAACCTCTGCTGGATAAATCGGACTTATACTATGTCCTAAAGCCTCCATGAGCGCATAGCCATCTCCATTTGATCCAGTTGAAGAAAATGACTTTCCTCCGCAGGAAACTATTACGCATGGGGCGTAAAACTCCTCACCATGCTTTGTTCTAATGCCTATGGCTTTCCCTTCTCTTTGCAGAATTTCTGTTACAGCACTGCCTGTCTTTATCTTTACACCGTGATTGTTTAACTTGGCTTCAAAGAACTCAACTACGCTCTTTGATGAATCAGTAACAGGGAAAACCCTGCCCTTGTCTTCTACCTTCAGCTTAAGCCCTCCTGATGTAAAGAAATTCATTATATCCTTGTTGTCAAAGCTAGCCATACTGCTATATAAGAACTTTGAATTTACGGGAATCTTCGCAAGGAGCTCATCCCTGCCCTCTGCATTTGTGAGATTGCACCTGCTACCTCCTGTTAGAAGAAGCTTCTTACCAAGAGAATCGTTTTTCTCCAATAAAAGAGTCCTAGCTCCGAGGCTCGCAGCCGAAACTGCTGCCATCATACCAGATGCTCCTGCTCCTATTACTATTACATCAAAGTCTTTGACTTTACTCATTTCTGTCATTTAATCTCCGAATTCAATTTTTCCGTTATCTTTGTTATTTTTTTGACTAAATTGTGATTGAAATATGATGTCAAGGGTACAAAAAATCTAGGCTTTTAGCCACTTACATCATAACTTTTTCTAAAGTGATACGCAATATGTTTTGATCTACGAGCTATGGAATTATGAACTTTGTATCATCTATTACATTATTCGATATGAATTGCGATATGTGATTAGTCTTTTTAATACTAGTTATAAGAAATCAGATTATTAACATCAGCCTATCACAATTGAAACTGTTTTGGTAAACATTTATAATCTAACATGTAGATTATGTATGTGATTTTGTTCATATAACTTTAGTTTTAAAGTAAGAAGGAGGAATTTTATGATTTCATTTATCATGGGTGTAGTACTGCTTATTGCAGGTTACTTTACCTAC
>NZ_DBHIEC010000045.1:0-1510 GCF_057250765.1 Catonella sp. | reverse complement strand
AAACTGTTAATATGAAAGGAAGCTTTTCTGAATTCTTAGTTTTGACACACCCCCTCAAAAAGAAGTTATCAAGAAGGGAGAGACAGTAGGCTATTCACCACTTTATCCCCTTCCTATTATCATTGCCCTGTCCTTTCTGTTGGACAGCATGGAAGCGTATTTGTTCAGAAAGTACATCAGTAGAAGATTGCAAACAGAGGCTGTCATTGTACCGTCAATCTTCCTGTTGGGCAATACCAAGAACTGATGAATATATTTCCTTTTTCTTTCACCGATTATATCTTACTATATTACTACAATAAGAGTTAAAGCGGTGAAAGAGAAAGGATTAACGTGTAGTTGAGTACTTAAAATAATTGTACTACGCAGTAACTACATTTGCCTTTCTTCTTTTACCGCTTTATTATGTTAAAAAGGGAATTATATGTTATTTGCCTGACAATCCTCTGAAGTACGCTTTTGGCAACGACTTTCTTACAGATCCCACAGGAAGCAGATGGTTCCTACCTTTGAGGTGCAGTCCATTGACATCAACAGAGCAAAGGCTATCTCAATGGATAACGTCTATACCAAAGCCAAAGCCCTGTTAAAGTCAGGTTTCCGTTATTGGTTTGACGATGAAGATATAGCTGAGTTTTACAAAGAGAGCGAGGATTTCCAAGTGCAGACCGCAGAAACGGAACTGCTATTGCGCTGCTTCGAGAAGCCAACTGATGATAATCCCCGTTGCTCCTATATGACCACTACGGAAATCCTTACCTATCTGGGTATCTATACACGGCAGCCCCTGACTTCCAAACGTATGGGAGAAGCCCTTAAAAGGGCTGGCTTTGAGAAAGTGAGCAAGCGGCGTGAGGGTGGCAGTCCTATTTATGTGTATAAGATAAGGAAGATACTCCCTTGTCCCTTGCCAAGTTATTGCAGCAACCAAATGTAGTAGCCGTATGTCGTAAGTTCGTAGTATGACTTGGTACTACAAAAATATATTGTAAATCAATTACTTAACTTAAAACAATATGTAGTAAGAAGAAAGATGAAAAAGTTTGGAGGGGAAAAACTTCAGAAAAGAGTTTTTCTTTCAACTACCATTCAAATATCATTCAAACACACTATTGTCATTCAAACAAAAATTATTTAATCAATTCAATTAAAACATATCACAATGAAAGAAGAAGATTTATCACTCATCAAGCGATACTCTATCGTAGAGTATCTTGAAAGGAAAGGTTTCAAACCTGTACGTAGGACACCTTCCTATGCGCTGTACCGCTCACCTCTCAGAGAGGAAACGCATCCGAGTTTCAAGGTGGACACAGAGAAGAACCTTTGGATAGATTATGGCGAAGGTAGGGGTGGAAGTATCATCGACCTCTGTATGCGTATGGAGGGCTGCACGCTATCTGAAGCCATCCGCCGTTTGGGGCAGAACGCTCCCGACGATGGCACATATAGCTCTCTTAATGACTTCGTGCCAAATAATTCCCAGCCTGTGATGGCTGTAAATGGAGCA
>NZ_DBHIEC010000044.1:0-1642 GCF_057250765.1 Catonella sp. | reverse complement strand
GGAGGAACTGACTTATCAGAAAGGTTATTTTATCAATGGATGAACAAAGAAAGTACGAGGTTATTAAAGGTCTGATAGATCACCCAGATACAGCTAATAAGGATAGAGCTGCTCTTATCCTAGGATGCACCAAGAGGCATATAAACCGTATGATACAAGGCTATATTAAAGATGGTAAAGCATTCTTTATTCATGGTAACAGAGGTAAGAAGCCGGTTACCACCATCCATCCTGACATCAGAAGTCAGGTTCTTGATCTATACAGAACTAAATACTACGAGGCTAACTTTGAACACTATACAGAGCTTCTAAAAAAGCATGAAGGCATAAGTATCTCTTCTTCCTCTGTAATGAGTATTTTGGAGTCAGAGTACATTCTATCTCCAAAGGCTACAAAAGCTAAGCGTAGACGCATTAAGCAAGCTCTCAGAGCTAAGAAGGAAGCTACAACATCAAAAAAGGAATTATCACAGATACAAGCTAACTTAGTAGCAGTTGAAGATGCTCACAGTCGTCGTCCAAGATGTGCTTATTTTGGTGAATTGCTTCAGATGGATGCTACCCCTTATGAATGGGTGCCGGGACAGATATGGCATCTACATTTGGCTATTGATGATGCCTCAGGTGTTGTCACAGGTGCCTGGTTTGATACTCAGGAGACTCTTAATGGATACTACCATGTATTTGAGCAGATTCTTACTGATTATGGTATTCCCTATAAGTTTCTTACTGATAAACGAACTGTATTTACTTACAAGAAAAAAGGTGCCTTATCTGACGACAAAGACACCTATACACAGTTTGCATACGCCTGTAAGCAACTTGGCACACAGCTTGAATCAAGCAGCGTACCACAGGCTAAAGGACGTATAGAACGATTGAATCAGACTTTACAGTCACGCCTGCCTATTGAGCTAAGGCTCGCAGGCGTAACCGATATCCATAAAGCCAATGAATTCCTTCACTCCTACATAAAAGAATTCAATGAGAAGTTCTCACTTCCACTTTATGGTATCAAATCTGTCTTTGAAACGCAACCATCTAAAGAAAAAATAAATCTTACTTTGGCGGTTTTAACTGAGAGAACTGTTGATGCCGGACATGCGATTCAATTCGAGAAGAAATTTTATAAGATGATAGATAATAAAGGATTGCAGATCCATTATCGAAAAGGTACCAAGGTTATGCTTATCAAGGCATTTGATAGGTCTATGTTTGCGTGCGTAAATGACAAAGATATTTATGCACTGGAAGAAATACCGGCTCATGAGCATAAATCTAAGGACTTGGACGCTGACTACAAACAGCCAAAGCCTAGAAAGCCTTATATACCTCCAATGAACCATCCTTGGAGATTGGATGCCTTTAATAAATTCGCACACTCACAGCCACACAGAATTGAAGAAGACATAAAAAGTGCATAATAAAAGCCCCTTTGTGGGGGCTTATAAATTAATTATTTTGGGACATAATCATTTATGCTTGACAGTCCTTTATCTCACTGTAATTAGTGAGAATCCATTTTTCAACCTCGTCAAGTGACCCTATGCTGTAGTCCAGTTTTAAATTATTTTCTTTTGCAAATTTAT
The DNA here is from genome assembly GCF_057250765.1 of Catonella sp. Taxonomy (NCBI): domain Bacteria; kingdom Bacillati; phylum Bacillota; class Clostridia; order Lachnospirales; family Lachnospiraceae; genus Catonella; species Catonella sp. Next base: position 53 of record NZ_DBHIEC010000044.1, on the reverse strand, counting down.
CTGTAAAATACTCCATTTTAGAGTCTATAAGAATAATCCATTCTTCAAAGTTT
>NZ_DBHIEC010000043.1:0-1995 GCF_057250765.1 Catonella sp. | reverse complement strand
ATTTTTCTTAACCTTTAAGAAAAATGTTTCTTATCCTCTGGCTATAATGTATTTCTTATTCATAAAGAACTTCCATAATACAAGGTTAGCCAGTATCATCACCACTATACCTATTAGCTGTAACTCTAGGGTTTTAAGCCAAAATATATGCGTCCATCCAAATAAGGCAAGTACGAATAAACTCATAAATAACAACAGTAATCCCCGTCCTACATTTGCAGGATTGAATTCCGAAGAAAATGGAAGCTCCCAAGTACTTACTCTTATCATAAGACTTGTTACAAATATAAACGACAAGTAGGCAATGACTATGTCGGGTAAGATAGCAATTCCATAAACCGCAAAAAGCAGAGCTGACAGAGCCACAAAGATAGGCGTCAAATAGCGAAACAATACTACCTTAACTCCTGCCCTTATACATTTACTTAGATTCTCAATTGGAAGAATCTGATAAAACATTATGCTCTCTTTATTCTCAGTCTGAGTTATTATCCCATAAATGGCTGCGGAAGTAAGCCCTGTGAAATAAAGCAGAACTAACCCCCATCTTCCTTCTCTGAGATTTTCTATAAATCCTGTAAGTCCCTTTTCCCCTGTAATCTGTGGCAGAACCATTATTATAGGCAGAATAAATACATTGGCAAGCTGTGGATAGAGCTTAAGCTTCATATCCCTGTTTCTTGACACCTGTATCAGCACAAGCTTCATAAAGGCATTTTCCTGCTCATCCTTTGAGAGGAGCTTACACATAAGATTTGAAAATGCTGAAAGTGTTTTATTTTCCTTGGCTGTTTCCGTAAGCTTGTCAAGTTCTCCTTCAAACTCCGGCATAGCCTTTTTCCTGTATATTACTTCAAGCAAGATGACAGCAGGCACTGTGATTCCTGCCAGTACATATATATACCATGCTCCACCCGCACCAAATAAACTCTCCAGTATAGCTGAGAACCAAGCTGATGGCAGAAAAAAATAAAATGGCGAAAATGTAAGTTCCCCCTTTGAGAAGCCTGCTATGCTTACGACTCTTGGCACAATCTGATACGAGAGTATTATCGCTATTGTCATAAATATCTGAAAGCCGCTTAATATGTCCTTTAGCTTCTCTCCGGAAAATACCTTGAGAAGGAGGTAGTAAATAACTCCTGCAAGGTGGAGGCAAACGACAACAATCACAATCGATACCAGAGTGAACGCAAAGCCGTATAGGATTCCCTTAGAAATAAAGCCGACAACTATAGATGGCAGCATCATAGAGGCTGCTATAGTTCCTATATAATAAGCTATATGTATGTTTTTTGCAGTACTTATCTCGTTTTTCCCAATCGGCAGTGCTCCGTAAAATGACTTTTCTGTAGTATCTAAGAGTACAGCTGAATATTCACTGATATAGACGGAAAATAACATGAATATAAGCATGGCAAAGCTGATTGTATTAGCTCCAAACATATTTGGCATAACCTGCATAGAAGCGATAAAAATTCCTAAGCCCATATAAACCAGGCAGGTTAAAATCATAGATCTTTTCGGCTCTTTCCCTATCTTCTTCCCATTATTTTGCAGAGCAGGGGAAACCCTTCTGCTATCCATAATTAGCTTTAGCCTAAGCATCTCCCTAATCTGACCATAGTTTAAGTCTTTACTTAAAAATGGCTTTACACATTTATCAACTACCTTAAGCACAAAGGGTTCGCTATTTTTCATCTTCAATAGTCTCACCTCCGGTCAGTGTGTCTACAAACTTAGCTGCAAGGTCGTGTCCCTTTGTAAAGCCTGTAAGGTCATTGAAAATCTCCTCCATACTACTGCCCCTGCTGTTGTTTTTCAGCTCTTCAACCGTAGAATCTGCTATGACTGCCCCGTCCTTAAGAAGGATAACCCTACTGCTCATCTGTTCCACCACTTCCATAATATGAGAGGAATAAAATATGGTCTTCCCCTGTTTGGTAAGTGTCTTAAGCACCTCCTTAAACACAGCCACGCTATTAGTATCCATAC
>NZ_DBHIEC010000042.1:0-2050 GCF_057250765.1 Catonella sp. | reverse complement strand
GGAGATATTGAAGCACTTAAAGCTGTCTATGATAAATGTGAGCTTACTGCCTATGATGGAAAATTCGGTCTGCACACTGCACTTCATTACAAGGGTGTACCTGATGAGCTTGTTATCTGGCTCGTTAAGCAGGGCCTTGATGTAAATATACCTGACTATTATGGCGGCACACCTTTGTATAGTCAGGCAACCTTTGGCATGGATACAGTAAAACTGCTTTATGAGCTGGGAGGAGATATACAAAAGCCAAATAGATATGGGGATACGCCGCTTCATATGGCAGCAGAGTATTTCCGCCCTAATACAGTACGCTTTTTGATTGAAAAGGGTGCAGATGTCAATGCTAAAAATGAAAGAGGCGAAACTCCGCTATCAGCGGCTCTTACAGTGTGCGGAGGAATAAGGGTAGTGCCTATGGCCCAAATAGCAGAAATGTTAATAAAGGCAGGTGTAGAAATTACGCCTGAGATGGCAGAAAAAGTAGAAATAATCGGTAAGGATTTTGAATTCCATAGGGATAACTTTAGTGAAGCTTCCTGTGAAGAGGTAGATACAGCCCTGTCAAAGCTCTACAATATCTTTGGTGCAAAGCCTGTGGCAAAAAGAATAATACATGACGGCGTTTCTCCTATTCTTGTAAAGGGGAGCACTTGGAAAGAGCAGTATAATGAGCTTTGGGATTTACTAATTCCATCTACAGGAGCCGCAAAAACGGTGCAGGGAGAGGTTATCCGCATAACAGGCAGGGTGGACGATGAAATTAACAGAAACGGTGGAATAAACTGGGATAGGAGTTATAGAAATATGCTAAATTCGCTGCCGGTTCATTTTGCAGAAGGAAATGCGCTGTCAGAGAAGGAGATAGAAGAGAGTAAGGTGCTTATTTCAAAGATAGATGGAAAAGGGTTGGCTGAGGATGGTGTAATTACAAGATTATGCGAGCTTGCAGTTAGTTGGGTAATCTTAAACCCTAACCCAATTCCGCTAGGCGAAATAAATTATAACAGATAATAATCACAGGAGATTGCAGATGATTACAATAAAAGACATAGGAGATTTTGAATCTGTTCCAGAGATTGTAAGTGATATTATAAACGGAGATACATTGGCTTTAGATAAGCATTTATCAGAGGGCTTTGATATAGAAGAGGACATAAAGCTTGGTAAATATACAAGTCTCTCCCCTTTGGACCTTGCCCTTATTATGGAAAATTTTGACTCTGTAAAATGGCTGGTGGAAAAGGGAGCAAATCTGAATGTAAAAGGTAATCCTTCATTCTTACTTGCAGTAAGGTATTGCGATGAGGAGGTTATCAGATATCTTGTAAAAAAGGGTGCAAAGGTAAATGTTGTAAATGCTGTAAAGTCAGAGGCCTTTAGTCAGGCTTTATATGGACATAAATATGAGAATCTTCCTCTTATTCACAAGCTTGGCCACAGCGTGGAAAAGTACGGTGGAGAGGCATTTCGAAATGCTGTAGATGATGAGAATTATGAGGTGCTTGATTTTTTCATTAAAAACGGAGTTGATATTAACTACAATGCAGCCGACTCAGTCTATCCGTTTAAGCCTACTCCGCTTTGTGTGGCTGCAAGATATGTGGACCTTAAAATGTGCAAGTATCTTGTAGAAAATGGTGCAGATGTGACAATTACGGAAAAGGATGGAATGCGTCCTTACAGCATAGCGGTTGAAAAAGGCGATGAGGAAATGGCAGAGTATTTTAAGCAGTTAGAGCCTGAAGAGTTTCATAGCCTACATAATAAATTTGATGAGCTTAAGCCATTTAAGCTGCCTAAGACAGTAATGGATTTTCTTCAAGGTGATGAATTACATGTTGAACTTAATGGCTGTGACTTCAAGTGGATTGAGTTTTTCTCCCTGGAGGATACCATACCTATGAAGAAAGGCAGAGCTAAGTTCCTTCGTCTGTCAAAGGCTACAGGAGATTATGACCATATCTGCATTGTGTGGAATCCTAAAACCAAGAAGGTAGCTTTTTATGATGAGGAACACGAGGAAATGCGAGATATGTGCGATTTCTCTGAA
>NZ_DBHIEC010000041.1:0-3175 GCF_057250765.1 Catonella sp. | reverse complement strand
CAAATGATGATAACCATCTAAAAAGAGTCCGTTACAATGCTTCTGTATTGACTGCAAATGTAACAGAGACTGGAAAGCAGTTTGAGTTTGTACCTGATGTCTGCATCATATTTATCTCTGCCTTTGATTTATTTAAGGGTAATCTTCCTCTTTATCATGTGGTAAAGACGGTTAAAGAAACAGGGCAGATAATCGAAGATGGTCTTACTGAAATATATGTAAATGCAGCAGTGGATGATGGCTCTAAGCTAGCAAAGCTTATGAAAGTATTTACTAAGAATGATGTTTATGATGAAGCCGATTTCCCGGTCACTAGTGAAATTAAGGCAAGATTTAAAAAGGATGAAGGAGGTACCATACAGATGGATGCAACTTTGCAGAAATGGATGCAAGAAAGTGAAGAGATTGGCGAGAAGCGCGGTGAAAAGCGTGGTGAGAAACGTGGTGAGAAACGTGGTGAGAAACGTGGCGAGAAGCGTGGAAGAGAGGAAGGTGCTAAAATGATTGCAAAGACAATGATTGAAGAGGGCCTTCCTGCTGAGCTTATAATGAGGTATACCGGGCTTTCTGAGGATGTAATTGCCACTCTAGAGGGCTAAAATACGTCTCCACCTAAGCTGTACGGGTTCTTGGTCTATGTAAACAAAAAACGGTTACAAATTTACAAGGTCAGGTTTTTGTTTATTTTGTATATTTTGTAACCGTTTTTACGTTTTTTTTGCCGTTGCTAAAAGCTTAAAAATATACTATAATGAGTCTAGTAAATATTGTTTGTAATACGCATAATTCTCACGATTTTTAAATTAATTGTATGATTACACTTATTATGAAACTTTTTCAATGATAAGCGAGAGGGACAAATTAAAGAAAAAAATTATGAAGGGGGTGCTGAAAGATTGGATAATATTTTACACGGATGTATGCTTAAAAGCGCTGAGATTAAAGAAAGAATATGCTCTTATTATATAGATTGTTTAGTAAGGTAGTAACGTATTACAAAAATATTTCATAAAAATATATTTTTGTAAAGGAGTATTTTGTGAAAAGCAGGACCTTAAAAAGAAAACTGGATAAACTCGGTAGAATCACCCTTCCATCAGATTTTAGAAAAGCCTTAAATCTGGATGATTTGGAGGAGCTTGAAATAGTGAGTGACGGAAATAGCATCATCCTTAGGAAGCAGAGCTATCCGGATGTATTTGGTAATTTTGCTCACGATGACTCTTACTTCGAATATCGAGGGAACAAGGTATCTAGAAGATCCATTATTGAGTTATCAGAAATCGCGGGGCTCATCTAACTTAGATTAGATGCTGTTAGAGATTAGCCGGAGCTTATATTGTAAGCTCCGGCTTTCTTATTTTGTTGAAATCATAGTGCTTTCATTGCTCTTTTTAGTATGCCTGTCATCTCAGCAATCGCCATCCCATAATTCACTATGGGAACGCCCTGATTAACAGCCTTTCCGACTCTGCTCTTCATAGCAGCTTCGTTAAGCATACAGCCTCCACAGTGGACTACTAACTTATAAGAAGTCAGGTCATCAGGATAGGTTCCTCCTGAGGTAAATTCAAAATGAGGGGTGGCACCGGAATACTCCCTTATCCATCTTGGGAGCTTTACCGTACCTATATCTTCACACTGTCTGTGATGAGTACAGCCCTCACTAATAAGTACCCTGTCACCATCCTTAAGTTTAGATAGCATATCTGCACCCTCTAACATTTTGGCAAGGCCACCTCTGTATCTGGCAAAGAGAATTGAAAAAGAGGTTAGTCTAATATCTTCAGGCACTATCCCGCTTACAGTCTTAAATACCTGTGAGTCTGTAATTACGAGACTTGGAGGAGATTTTAGTTTTAAGAGACTCTCTTTTAGCTCACTATCTTGTACACAGAGTGTAACGCAGCCTATCTCCAGCAATTCTCTAAGCACCTCCTGTTGAGGTAAAATTATCCTTCCCTTAGGTGCAGATTCATCTATAGGCATTACGAGAATTACTGTATCTCCTTTATTTACCAGGTCTTTTAATATATACTTTTCACCTTTGTCAGGAATAAGTCCTGCAAGTTTTTCTTTTAGCTTTAAGATATTAGTCCCTTCTTTTGCACTGACTAAGATTTCATTATCCTTTTCTTTTCTGTGTGGAGCAAGGTCTGCCTTATTAAGCACAATTATGAATGGTAATTTCTTCTTCTTAAAGGTGTAGGCCAGCTCTTTTTCAAGCTCTGTAAGCTCTCTGTCAGCCTCAGTCACAAGCACGGCTATATCTGTAATATCAAGGACTTCCTTGCTTTTTTGTATCCTGAGACTGCCAAGTTCCCCCTCATCATCAATCCCCGCCGTATCTATAATAACTACAGGTCCCAGAGGAAGAAGCTCCATAGCCTTTTTAACCGGATCTGTAGTGGTTCCTTTCACGTCTGAGACCACACTTAATTCTTGCCCTGTTACCGCATTTACAAGACTGCTCTTACCTACATTTCTCAGTCCGAAAAAGGCAATATGTACTCTTTCAGCCGAAACCGTCTGGTTTAATCCCATACTAAGCCCTCCTAGAATCTGAAATCTCTGCGGTTAGAAGCCTTGATGTCGTTTATGTTGTTTATTGCTATTTCTCTTCTCTTTTCATTAGGTATTTTATTTAGCTCTCTTTCAATCATTTCAAAGCCTTTTTTTCTCGTTTCCTCGCTTGCATAGTCCACAAGAAACTCGGTCAGTGTCATAAGGGCGTTTGGATGGCAACAATTAAGTATCTGTCCGGTTTTGCAAAGAGCCATGAACCTGTCTCCGGTTCTGCCTTCTCTGTAGCAAGCTGTACAGAATGAAGGAATATGCCCATTGTCCATAAGCCAGCCAACTACCTCATCAAGAGTTCTGGTATCTGAAACCTCAAACTGCTCGCTGTCATGCACTCTTTCTTCCTTTTCATAACCTCCTACAGAAGTTCTTGAGGCTCCACTAATCTGAGAAATACCGAGGTTTAGAAGCCTTCCTCTAACTTTCTCAGATTCTCTTGTAGAAACTATCATTCCCGTATATGGAACTGCAAGCCTTATACAGGCTGTAATCTTCGCAAATATATCGTCTGAAATAGAGTTATCAAAGGCATTTGGATCTATGTCATCTGCCTTTTTGATTCGAGGTACACTTATAGTATGAGGTCCAACCCCGT
>NZ_DBHIEC010000040.1:0-3580 GCF_057250765.1 Catonella sp. | reverse complement strand
GTGCATAATGACAGAAAGCTGTCACTTCGACGATAAAAATTCGTTGGGTGGCAGCTTTTGTGGTGGTGCGCCTAGCGGCGCACGTTTCTAACGGGTTAAAGTCCCGAATCCGCCCGGTAGTGGGAAGGATGCGCCGAAAGCAAGGGTGCCTATGGTGACCTCGAATCTGAAGGAAGCTGGATATGATTAAGATACTAACTCTTGGGCAAATCTCTGGTCTGACGAACAGAAATCTCATATGAGGTTATGCATGTGGATAAGACTGCCTTACAAGCTAAAGTCCAATAACTACACGCAATCTGACATGATAAATGAGACAGATAGATGGAGAGGACGGCGGTCAGTCACCACCTCCTACTCAATTTAAACTTGAAAAACCACAACTGTTATACTATAATAATAACAGTTATAACAGAAATGACAGTAAAGAGGTATAAAATGAATATTCAAATTAATAACTCAAGCGATGATCCGATTTATTTGCAAATAAAGAATCAGATTAAGGTGCAGATAATTTCGGGGGATTTGAAAGTAGGAGAACAATTGCCTTCAATCCGCTTTTTGGCAAAAGAACTCAGAGTAAGCATGATTACAGCCAAGAGAGCCTTTGATGAACTGGAATTTGAGGGCTTTATCAACTCAGTTCAGGGAAAGGGTAATTTTGTTGCGGCACAAAATAAAGAGCTGATTCGTGAGGAATACTTAAAGCGTATTGAAGAACAGTTGCAAGAGATAGTAAAACTCTCCGAAATTGCAGGAATATCAGGCGATGAACTGACTCAGATGTTAAAGGACTATGTGGAGGGACGATATGAGTGATTATGCTATTGAAATTATAGTATTGATTTCAATTGTTACTTTGATATCAAGCATTTTTATGTCAGCGATTCAGCTGCCTTTTATGTTCAAATTTGGTGCTGAGAAGAGTAGGCTTATAATGCTAATAACATATTTTGTAGTCTTTGTCATATTTTCAATGCTTAAACAAGCATCAGGTTTATTTACTAAAGTGCAGGGAGTTTTAAAGAACTTTTCCCTGACTGATGTGTATAGTGGCTTAATACTGGCGGGACTAATAATCATTGCAATTTGCCTAAAGATATCCATAAGAATTATGGAAAAGAAGGAATATTAAGATTCACCTACATAATTATTACAAAAGCCCAATGATTTTCTTAAATTTTCCGACCTCTATTCTATTGGTAAGAAGGCTGTGATATAATGTGAACACTTAACGAAGTCGAGCCGAAGGCGAAGACTGAGTTTAGTGACGACGCACCGCAGGTGCTAGTACCTTTAGGTGGAGCGGTATCTAAGCACTTAGTGACGACGCACCGTTGGTGCTAGTGCTGTGCAAGCCGAGCTGCCTTTGGCGAAGGCTGAACTTAGTACTTATGATGAAATGTGAACACTTAACGAAACACAGATTTACCGATTGAAAGGAGAAATTATGAGAAAATATAAGAAAATTACTGCACTCTTTCTCTGTGCCTTGCTTGCATTTGGAGTAACAGCCTGTGGCAGCAAACAGGAGAATAAAGAGGCATCTAAAGGGGTATCAAAAGAAATAGCAAAGGAAGCATCGCAAAATGCATCTAAAGAAGCTTCCAATGAGGTTTCTAAAGTATCTTCACAAGAAACTAGCAAAGACACAGTCAAAGAGGGCTCCAAAGTATCATCTGCTGATGAGGTAAATGCGGAGACTGTCTATTCTAATATGGCAAACGAAGTCAGTGCCGAGGAAGTCAAGGAGGCACTTTCAGCCTACCTAAACAAGGATAGTGTCGACTACTACATTAAGCAGGTAAACGAGTACAACGATATAGTTGGAAGCGTTGGACTTCAGGGAGATTTTACGAAATTTGGTAAAACAGAGTATGATGTAGAGAAAATCAGCAATCTTTGGAAAGAAAAGAAGGGTGATTTTGTTGGAACAAACTGCAGGCTTAACACCTTCTTTTTACTAAAGAATAACATAAAAGTTCCAAGTATAAAAAGTGATGGAGAGCTATTGTTTCTAGACAATGACTCGATAGATAAGGGAAAGCTCTTTGATAAGAAGGACAAGGAGGCATTCAACGTATTATTCTCAAGAGTAAAGACTGAGGCTACTGAAGATGTTAAGGTTCACGCTAAAAATATGGAAAAATACTTTGAGAATGTAAAGTTTGATGAAAATGCGAGGATGCTCTCTGTAGTGCTGCATGACAACCTTGATGGAGAGTATCTCTTTGTAGGTCATGTAGGAGTTATGGTACCTTACAAAGGCGGATATTTATTTGTAGAAAAGTTAACCTTTGAAGAGCCTTATCAGGCTATTAAGTTTGCGACAAAAGAAGAATGCTACAAGTATCTTCAGGGGAAATACGCTGATTATACCGGAGAAGGCCTAGCAAAGCCATTTGTAATGGATAATGGAAAGATGGTTGAGGTAGAGTAATTCTAACCGGGGCGACGAGTTAACAGACAGTATTATACTAAAGATTGTAATTACAATTAGCTGTATTCGTAATGTAATCTAGATAATATAGGGAATGTACCTGTCTTTGTCCCTTGCTTATAAAGCTAAGTTTATAGACAAGGGACAAGCTCAGGTGGGAGGGTATTGAATAGCAAAGAGCTAATTTTTAGGTTCTAAGTTAACAATTACCAATTCAGGACGGTTAAATATTCTTGGAACCCTAGTGCTTTCTCTTGCAAGACCGCGGCTTACTATCATTTTACCGTTAGGAAAATCGTACTGCCCGCCGGCATACTTTGGAAAGAAGCCTTCATCAGGTGCAAATACGCCGTTTAGAAGAAAAGGTATTCTCCACTGCCCGCCATGAGCATGGCCTGCGAGTACAAGGTCAAAATTGTAATCCAGATATTTGTTCACATACGAAGGGCGATGAGCAAGTAAGATAGTAAACAGGCTATCGTCCTTTATTTGGTTTATTTCATCAAGCTGAGCATAAAAGCCCTCATCTTTGCCGGTATAGAGATTTGCATCAGGATCATCAATGCCACTAATGCTTATTTTCTGATTGTTAACTTCTACGGTTTCGCTTTTTCCGTCTAAAATGGTAACATTATACTTTCTTAGAGTATCAAGCATTTCGTCAACACGGCGGCTCCAGTACTCGTGATTGCCGGTAACATAGTAACAAGGATACTTCCCCGCTATTCCTGCTAAAAATAACTCTGTATTTTCATCAGGAATTTTGTCATCAAATATATCCCCGCCAAGGAGAACTATATCAGGGTTTTGCCTAACAACAGCATCTATTAGGGTTTTCTGTTCTTTCCCGTATTTGCAGGAGTGTAAATCCGTCACAAGAGCAATTCTTATGGGATTTGTGATTTTATCTGAGGTAATCGTATATTCTACTATCTTTAGTCTGACATCAAATGCGCTGAATAAAAATGCAATTATTATAAAGAAAATGATAGGGAGAATACGCTTTTTTACCGACTTTTTCTTAGTGGTTTCCATAACCTCTGAGGGTATATTATCATTTTGCTTAATATTATCGGGCATGTGTGTGCTCCTTTTCAGCTTTTATTTAGAATTATATCGTAGTTTAAATGATTTATAAAG
>NZ_DBHIEC010000039.1:0-3965 GCF_057250765.1 Catonella sp. | reverse complement strand
CACGGTGGTGTGGGAGGTCGGTAGATAAAATAATTATCTACCTCCTACCCGATTAAATCTATAAAATATGTTATAATTGTTTTGTGACAAAAAAAATAAGATTTTATGACAAAAATTTTGAGCGGCTACAATATAGTATAATGAAATAAGCAGATATAATTATCAATGGGTGTAAAACACCTATACACCCATCAGTAAATAAAAATTCTATCAACGGCTTGATTACAGGAGAAAGCGTTATCTCCTCACAAATAAGCCACAGTTAAAGGAGGAAACTATGGAAAACTTCGTACACTCAATACCTACAGAACTTTATTTTGGTAAAGGACAGATATCTAGGCTTGGGGATGCTCTTAACAGGTTTGGCAAAAGGGTACTTTTCGCTTATGGTGGTGGCTCTATCAAGAAAATAGGACTCTATGATGAGGTTATGAAGATACTTTCTGAGGGTGGATTTACCGTAGTTGAATGTGACGGCATAGAACCTAATCCAAGAATTGAATCAGTTATAAAGGGAGTTAAACTCTGCAAGGAAAACAATATAGATGTTGTACTTTCTGTAGGTGGTGGAAGTACGCTAGACTGCTCTAAAGCCATAGCCTGTGGAGTGTACTTTGAAGGTGACGACCTTTGGAAGATGGTTAAGTCTGAGTGGAAGCTAAAAAAAGCCCTTCCTCTGGTAGACATTCTCACCCTTAGCGCAACAGGCTCAGAATTTGACGGAGCAGGTGTTATTAGCAATATGGCAACAGATGAAAAGATAGGTGCAATGTTCACCTATCCCGCAGTATCTATCTGTGACCCTACCTATACATTTAGCGTATCAAAGTACCAGACAGCAGCGGGTTCAGCAGATATCATGAGCCACATCATGGAGGGGTATTTCTCAAGAACAGACGACTGCGATATATCAGATGGAATTGCTGAGACTGTGCTAAAGACTGTCATTAAGAATCTTCCTATAGCCCTTAAGGAGCCTGATAACTACGCTGCAAGGGGCAATCTTATGATGGCCTCGTCAGTAGCCTGCTCCAGCATACCTGAGTACGGAAAGCTAGGCACAGGCTGGCCTTGCCATGGCTTAGAACACGAACTTTCTGCCTTTTATGATATTACCCATGGTGTAGGCCTTGCCATCCTTACACCTAGATGGATGAGGCATATACTTAAAAAAGATCCATCAACCACAGACAGGTTTGTACGCTTTGCAAAGAATGTCTGGGGGCTCTCAGGAGGAAGTGAAGAGGAGCTTGCTCTTAAGGGAATATATGCACTTGAATCCTTCTTTAAGGAGTCAGGCATTGCATCAAACCTTACTGAGCTTAATATTACGGAGGAATACTTTGGCAAAATGGCAGACCACCTTGAGGCAGAGGCAGACCTTATGAATGCCTATGTACCTTTAACTAAAGAGGATATAATTGAGATATATAAGGCTTGCCTGTAAATAAAGTTAAGGCGACAGTCATTATTTCCTGTGGCTTAGATAGTTTTATAAGATTTACATTCTGGGAAGTGTGTGCTTTGCACACACTTCTTCGTCACTATATTTATTTTTCCTTAAGAAATTATTTTGAAAAAAGTAAACACTAATTTTTAAAATAAGCTATAATAGTATTATAAAAGAGGTTCTCTATGGATTTATAGCCGTTAAACCACCATAATATTAACAAGGAGGCAGATTATGGATTTTCAATTTTGGCTTATGGCATTTATAATACTGGTTGTGATGGAATTCCTTACTATGGGACTCACAACTATATGGTTTGCAATCGGTGCTCTAGTATCATTTTTTGCGAGTCTCTTTGGGGCAGCAGTTTGGCTCCAGATTGTGCTATTCTTAGTTGTTTCCCTTGTTGTCCTTGTTGTATACAGACCTCTTGCTGTTAAATACGTCAATTCAAGAAGGACAAAGACCAATGTTGATGACCTTATAGGCAGAGAAGCCAAGGTTATTGAGAAGATTGACAATCTAAACGAGACAGGAAGAGTCTTGCTAAACGGTATCGACTGGTCTGCCAGATCAACCCTAATGGGAGGTGTTATCGATGAGGACACCATAGTGAAGGTAATGGAGGTACAGGGCGTAAAACTAATAGTTGAACCGCTTATTACAGAGGAAACAAAGAGGTTGGCTCCTGTGGATGGCTTACAGGAAAACTTTGATTGATGCTGTATGTATTAGGGATTATCCCTTTACAGATAATAAAAAGAAAAGAGGTATATTATGGGAGGATTATTGTACTTAGCTAAACCAATGGCAGCTACCGGAGGACTTATAAGCGGATCATTTTTGGCAATGGCGTTCCTTGCTATTGTAATCATCTTGATCTTTGCTTCCTGCATCAAGATAGTGCCACAGGCAACAGCCTTAGTCATTGAAAGACTTGGCGGATATCAGGATACCTGGCACGTTGGTATTCATGTGAAGTTACCCTTCATAGACAGAGTAGCAAAGAGGGTAACACTTAAGGAACAGGTTGCGGACTTCCCTCCACAGCCGGTTATCACAAAGGATAATGTTTCAATCAGAATAGATACAGTTATCTTCTATCAGATAACAGATCCAAAGCTTTATGCATACGGTGTTGAGAATCCTATCTCAGCTCTTGAGAACCTTACAGCTACTACACTTCGTAATATCATCGGTGATCTTGAACTGGATGAGACACTTACATCCCGTGAGACTATTAATACACAGATGCGTTCTACACTTGATGTAGCTACAGATCCTTGGGGAATCAAGGTAAACAGAGTAGAGCTTAAGAACATAATGTGTCCTCCTGATATTCAGGGTGCAATGGAGAAGCAGGCTAAGGCAGAGCGTGAGAGACGTGCTGCGGTTACCAGTGCAGAAGGTGAGAAGAAGGCAGCCATCCTTGTTGCAGAGGGTAAGAAAGAGTCTACAATTCTTGAGGCAGAGGCTGAAAAGGCGGCTCAGATTCTTCGTGCTGAAGCTAAAAAGGAAGCTACTATCCGTGAGGCTGAAGGTCAGGCACAGGCTATACTTGCGGTGCAGAAGGCTAATGCTGACGGTATTAAGCTTCTCAATGAATCAGCTCCTTCAGGAGAGGTAATCAAGCTCAAAGGACTTGAGGCTTTCGGCAGGGCAGCAGACGGTAAGGCAACCAAGATTATCATTCCTTCCGAGATACAGGGCCTTGCAGGGCTTGTAAGCGGCATTACAGAGGTTGCAGCTGAGGCTAAGAAGCAGGTGGAGGCATAATGAATATAAAACTGCCTGAAAAATTTCTGCCAAGGCTTATAATGACCGTATTCGGGGTTATAATATGTGCGATAGCTGTTGGATTTTTTAAGAATTCCTTATTCGGTATAGATCCCTTCCAGAGCTTTGCACAGGGGTCTCACGAGAGGCTTTTTTCAGGGGTTAGTTATGGTATTTATTATATGGCCATTAGCTTTATAATGCTTGTTGTAGTTCTTCTTTTAGACAAGCACTATATTGGAATTGCAACCATATTGAACTTATTCTTCTCAGGTCACATAGTGGATTTTGCCAATAAATACATAGCGGCGGCATCCCAGATCCAAGCCTTGCAGTTAGGGTGGTTATGCTGATTGTAGGTGTGGTTGTGCTTTGCTTTGCATCGTCACTTTATATGACCTCAGACCTTGGGGTTTCAGTCTATGATGCCATACCTATCATCATATCAAAGAGAACCGGAAAGCCCTTTAAGTACTGCCGTATAGGATGTGATTTAATCTGCGTTATCATAGGAGCCTTGTGTGGCTTGCTTCCGGGGCTTGGAACTTTGATTACTGCCTTCTTTATGGGGCCGCTTATAGACTTCTTTAACAGAAAATTCTCCAGGCCATTGCTTAATAGATTTAAGGCTTAGAATATAGCCATACAGGTGCTTGAAATATAGCCCTGTATGGCTTTTTTGCGGTGTGCCTTGCGGCGCACGTTTCTAAAGGGTGAAAGTCCCTAATCCGCCCTAGTA
>NZ_DBHIEC010000038.1:0-3988 GCF_057250765.1 Catonella sp. | reverse complement strand
CTCAATTGGCAGAGCAGCTGATTTGTAATCAGCAGGTTATCGGTTCGAGTCCGATCATCGGCTTTTTTGGGTGGATTCCCGAGTGGCCAAAGGGAGCAGACTGTAACTCTGTTAGCATAGCTTTCGAAGGTTCGAATCCTTCTCCACCCACTTTAGAAAATAGTAGGACAGTGCAATATTCCAAGATATTTTCTAAACTTAATATCGCGGGGTGGAGCAGTCTGGAAGCTCGTCGGGCTCATAACCCGAAGGTCATAGGTTCAAATCCTGTCCCCGCAATTTTTTGCCCAGATAGCTCAGTCGGTAGAGCAAGGGACTGAAAATCCCTGTGTCGCTGGTTCGATTCCGGCTCTGGGCATTTTGTCTTGTAAAGACGTTAATTTAATATGGGACATTAGCTCAGCCGGTAGAGCACTTGACTTTTAATCAAGGTGTCGGGGGTTCGATTCCCCCATGTCTCAGAAGAGAGAAAAGGCTTAAACTCAGTAGTTTCAAGGGTTTGAGCCTTTTTGTCATTCAGGGCAGATTATACCCATCAATTTTTCAATCATTGAGTGTAAAAGTCTGCTTCTTTCATTATCAGCAGCCTTGTAAAACATTTCTTTACCGCTCCTACGGCTTGTAATAAGCTCACCTGCTTTTAACTGCTTCAAATGATGAGAAACTGCAGGACTAGACATATTTACCATTGCACTGATGTTGAGCACACAGTCTTCACAGTGGCATAAAAGCCAAAATATTCTAAGTCTGCTGCCATCCCCAAGCTGTTTAAAAACTTCTGCTGTAAGATTGAAATCATCTATAACAGCAAGACGGGCAAGTGCGTCTTCATGCTGTTTGTCGTGGTGATGGTCATGAGGTAAATGTAACATATATAATCTCCCAAAAGTTGTAATTTTATAATGTGATGATAAAAGTATCAAATAAGTTTGACACGTATATCGTTTTATAAAAGTATAGCATAATGATATAAAATCTACAAACAAGATAAATATCATTTTATGCGATTGAAAAATATAGGATTGTATGAAAAGATTACTATTGTAACTTTAATCTTAGCAATAATATCTTTATAATAATGTAAGGATATTATTGAATAAAGAATATAGAGAAAAGTTTTCTCTATTAAATTATTATACTTATTATAAAGATAAATGGAGAATCGGTATGGAAGAAAAAAAGATTGTAGTAGCGGGGCACGTATCGCTTGATATTACACCAAAGTTCAATATGAAGACTAAAGTAAGTTCTATAGGTAGCGTAATAAAAGCAGGAAAATTGATAAATGTTGGTAAAGCTGCTATTGCACCTGGAGGCTGTGTTACCAATACAGGACTGGCTCTTAAAAAATTTGGTGTGGATGTTAAACTTATTGCAAAAGTTGGTAGTGATGAATTTGCAGAAATTTTATACGAGAAATACAGACAACAAGGTGTTGAACCAAATTTTATAGTAAGTGGGGAAGATACCACATCATATACAATAGTTTTAGCACTCAATGGATGTGATAGGGCATTTCTCCATGATAGCGCGGCTAATGACAGCTTTTGTGAAGAAGATATAGACTATGAAGTAGTAAAGAACTCGGACTATTTTCATTTTGGATACCCTACCTTAATGAAAGAATTTTTTAGGGAAGATAAAGATGAACTAAGAAAGATGTTTCAGAAGGTGAAGGATTTTGGACTTATAACAAGTCTAGATGTAACTACAATAGATCCAGACAGTGAGCAGGCAGATGTTGACTGGAATAAAAGGCTTTCTGAAGTTTTGCCTTATGTAGATTTTTTTGTACCAAGCATTGAAGAGCTTTGTTTTATGTTGGATAGGAAAAAATATCGCGAGATCCAAAATAGAGCAAGTGATGACATCTGTATGCATTTATCACTATCAGAAGACATTGTTCCTATGGCAGAAAAAGTGATAAATCTCGGTTGTAAAGGTGTACTCATTAAAGTTGGAGCAGCAGGAATGTACCTCATGACATCAGACAGAAACAGAATGAATGAACTTGATGGTAAAATAAGTATAGAGGAATGGTCAAACAAGAGAATATTTCAAAATAGCTATACACCTGATAGGATCTTGTCCGGTACAGGAGCAGGGGATACGTCAATAGCGGCATTTATATATGGGATATGCAAAGGAATGACACCTGAAGATACTTTAAAGATAGCTGCGGGTACCGGTGCATCCTGTATAACAGAATATGACACTTTGTCGGGATTACTACCGATAAGTATACTAAAAAAAAAGATACAAAACGGCTGGAAGGAACAAAATTTTATTCATAAATAAGGAGGAGTTTATGTTAGTATCGTTAAAATCAGTTTTGGGTATTGCAGAAGCAAAAAATATCGCAGTAGGAGCATTTAATCTTACTACACTGGAAGGAATAAGGGCAGTTATAGGGGCTGCCGAGGAACTCGAACAACCTGTAATTTTACAATTTGCAAATGCAGCACATAAGGAGTATGTATCTCTTGAAAACATTGCACCAGCTATGCTAGCACTTGGGGATAAAGCAAGTGTTCCAGTTTGTGTACATCTTGACCATGGTGCAGACTTTGAAGAAGTTAAAAGAGCATTAGATTTAGGTTTTACAAGTGTTATGTATGATGGTTCTGCTCTTCCTTATGAACTTAATGCCGCAAATACAAGGACGGTGGTAGATTTGGCAAGTCAGTACTCTGCATCAGTTGAGGCTGAAATTGGTTCAATGGGGGCAGAAGTAAGTGAAGAGGGTGGTGAGGCGGATGAGAGATGCTATACTGAACCTGATATAGCTGCGAAATTTGTGGTAGAAACCGGGGTTGATGCACTTGCCTGTTCGTTTGGTACTGTACATGGAATCTATAAAAGTGCCCCAAAACTTGATATAGATAGAATAGCTAGAATTCGTAAGGCAACTGGAGTTCCTGTTGTTATGCATGGTGGTTCAGGCATTAGTGATGAGGATTTTAGAAAATGTATTGAAAATGGAGTTAGGAAGATTAATTTTTATACATATGCAGCAAAATATGCTGGAGAGTATGTAAAGAAAAAGCTAGAAGAAAGTTCAGGATATGTATTTTATCATGACGTGGCAGTATGGGGACTCGAATCAATGAAAAAGACATATATTGATACAATCAGGATATTTGCAAATTTGAAGTAAAATGACAAATGTAATAAAAAATGATTACAAAAAACAGGTGTATCGAAAATAAAAAACAGGTATTATATACCTAGAACTAAAAAAAATATGGATCTGAAGAGGAGAAGATTTATGAAAAGAAAAATTCTAGCACTTATTTTAGCAGCAACTATGGTCGGTTCACTTACCGCTTGTGGAAGCGGTAATGCAAGTAGTGGAAGTACCACAAAAAGTGGAAGTACAGCAAATACATCTGCAAGTAAAACAGGAAGTACTCAGGTAAGTAGTAAAACAAGTACAGCAGGTAAACATTATAAATTTGGTTATACTTGTATGGATGGAACTAATCCATTCTTTGTTACGATTCAGGACAAGATGAAAGAGTTAATTACAGCAAAGGGAGACGAGTTGGTAACAACAGATCCTGGAAATGATGTTACAAAGCAGATTTCACAGGTTGAAGATATGCTTTCACAAAATCTTGATGGATTATTTATGAATCCGGTAGATGCACAGGGAATTATTCCTGCACTTGATCAGGCTAAGGCTGCAAATGTTCCAATGGTAGGCTTTGACACACAGGTTGGTGATATGTCATACCTTGTGTCATATACAGGATCAAATAACTATAATGCAGGAAAGGTTGTTGGTGAGGATTTAGTTAAGAAATGCCCAAAGGGAGGTAAGATTATAGTTCTTGATTCTCCTACAATGCAGTCGGTAGTTGATAGAACTAATGGTTTCTTAGATGCAATTAAAGATCATGGTTTTGAAATCGTTGCACAGCAGGATGCAAAGGGTAACTTACAGGTTGCTATGGGTATTGCAGAAGACTTACTTCAAGCACATAGT
>NZ_DBHIEC010000037.1:0-5212 GCF_057250765.1 Catonella sp. | reverse complement strand
TTCCCACAACCATTTCTTTCATTGTCATCATTGCATGTAATACGTTACTTTTTCCTGCTGCATTTGCACCGTAAATTGCAAGTACGGGCAGCAATGCCTTCTTTTCATCCGGATGAAGCAGATACTCATCAAATGACTTATCCTTAGAGGCCGCAAGGCTGATCACGACACTGTTTTTTATTGACCTGTGATTTTCAACTGTAAACTGAATCAGCATAATTGAATACCTCCATTCTCAGTATTCGTATTTTCAGTCACCATTATAACAGTTAAAAATGCCTTGGTCAATATTTATGACTTGTTTTTGCAGTTTTTCTGCTAAACTTATAAATAAATTCTTTCTCAGTCATACTTGAGACTCCTATTGATTCGGTCCTTTGTCTCTCGACTACTATGACCTCTGTCCACTTCTGTGTGTTCAGTATTGCTTTAGGCAATGGTTACCTCTTTCAAGGCTTATCACACAGACCTCCCTAGGTACCACACGTTTCTTCCTCTCCATCTATCTGCCTCATTTATCATGCATGATTCCGTGTAGTTATCGGACTTTGGCTTGTTATGCAGTCTTATCCTCATGCATAACCTCATATGAGATTTCTGTTCGTCAGACCAGAGATTTGCCCTTGAGTTAGTACTTCCTCATATCCGGCTTCCTTCAGATTCGAGGTCACCATAGGCACCCTTGCTTTCAGCGCATCCTTTACCGGGCGGATTCGGGACTGCACCCGTTAGAAACGTGCGCCGCTAGGCGCACCACAAAAATACCCCAAACCGCTATCAGGCTTAGGGTATCAGTCTCTTTTCATCTAATTGTATATCCTATAATCCTCCAGACAGAGGATACTGTCGGCGACCTCATTTAAGAACTCTGTATCGTGAGATACGATAAAGATGATGTTATCTTCTGTCTTCATGCTCTTTATCAGCTTTGATATTTTGAGCATATTTTTATAATCCATTCCACTTGTTGGCTCGTCAAAGAATATGAATCTCGAGTTTTTGCATAGAACAGAAGCTATAGCGACCCTTTGCTTTTGACCACCCGAAAGACTCATAGGATGTCTGTCTCTTAGTTCAGTAAGGCCTAGCCCTGATAGAATTCTATCAACAGTATCCTGTTTCAATTCTTTAACTCCCAGCTTCATTTCCTCTTCGACTGAATCAGTGAATAGCTGGTGATTGACATCCTGCATGACCAACGAGGAAGCCTTAATTCTCTCCTTCTTACTACAAACTCTCTCTCCGAATAATATCTCACTTTTATCATTTTCTTCCAAACCAGTTAAAATTCGCAAGAAGGTGGACTTACCACAACCATTCTTTCCTACGATTCCATATATTTTCCCAAGGTCAAACGATACATCATCCATTTTAAGTTCTCCCTTGTTGGCAAAATTAAAGGAAAGTTTCTTTATTATCAGGTCTTTGCCACCATCGTTTTTAGGCTTATTTAAGGCTGTTTTATACCTTGAGCGAAGTCCTAGAGCAGCTATCTCTGTATCCGTAACCTCCAAAAAGCCCTGTGCAGTGTACTCTCTCTCTATTCTTCCGTTTTGAATGATAATTATTCTATCTGCCACACCCATTAAATAATAAATCCTATGCTCTGCAAGGATGAGTGTTATCCCTTTATTTTTAAGGATTATGAGCATTTCCTCTAAGATATCAATGTACTTATCGTCTAGGTTTGATGACGGTTCATCAAGCACAATGATTTTACAGCCGGATATATAACAGGCTGCCACAGAAAGTATCTGTTTTTCTCCTCCTGAGAGCTCAAATATGCTTCGTCCCAGTAGATACTCTATCCCAAATACATTAAGCATATCTTTCATTCGGCTTTCCATTTCTTTTTTATCAAGCCCTATGTTCTCAAGATAAAACAGAAGTTCAAGAGTGGTATCCACATTGAAAAAATGTGTCTTAGGGTTTTGAAAAACACTGGCTATCATAAGAGATATTTCATAGAGTTCAAGGTTTTTAATCTCCTTTTCACCAACCTTAATACTTCCTGATATTTGAGCATTTTCATATTCAAAGGCTAAGCCGTTTATGGAGTTGATAATAGAAGATTTCCCACTTCCACTCTCTCCTGTAAGTAACACACATTCTCCATCAGCTATGTTAAGGCTTATATCATTTAATACCTTATTCTCCCCATAAGAAAGGGATAAATTCTCTATTCTCAGCATACAAAACCTCCGACTGCAATTGCAGCTATCAAAGATATATAAATAAAATCAATCAAATGCACTCCCACAGTTATATATCTTGTTTTCTTAATAGGATTAGCTATACATTTGGTCTCTGCTGCCTTTGCTATATCATCAGCTATGTTTGATGATATGATGAGGAGGGGAACAAGTACGTATTCCAGGTATTTAACAGGATTCTTGGTATCTATTCCCCTTATCTTCATCGCCATCTTGATATTATTTCTCTCCTCTGCAAATGACGGAAAGAAGCGAAACATAACTGCTATTGGTATGGATACGGTGCTTGGTATTTTAAGAGCATCCATTGACGAAATGATACTTCCCACATCTGAGGTTTTTATCATATATTTCCCTGCGGAATACGGAAGATAAAACATCCTGCATACAAAAACCAGGGAAAGAAGCATCTTCAAAACAAGTGGAAATGTAGCAAGCACACTGAAACTTGGCGCAAAAAACAAAACTCCAAATACAAGGATGTTCCTTATCCCGTCCTTAATAAGTCCATTTATAAAGTACATTGTAGAAATGGTAAGTACTGCCGCCCATTCCAAGTAGTGATTCATAGAATGCGCCACTCCCATACCAAGTAGAATTACCGCTATAAATTTGGTTATGGGGTTGGGATTGAGCCTGTTATTCTGATTGTAAAACATCAGGCAATACCTGCTTTCGTAAAATGTTTCTTAAGCAGAATTTTACCAATGTACGCTCCTATAAGGCCTCCAATGAGAGCGCCTGCATAAACAAGCGCCATATGCGGATAGGTGATAAGTTCTATCAGAGCATCCACATATTCCTTCCCCATCATCATAGATAATTCAATATACTTTTCTCTTGCCAAAAGCATCTGCATAAGAGAGCCGCAAATCCAGGTATTAAATACCATAAATGCAAGCATATTGAACTTAAGAGATTTATATCCACCAGCTCTTCTAATCATCTCAGCTATAAACATCACCACCAGTGAGTGAAGGACAATCACATAAGTGTGGCCGCCTAAAAGCATAATAATAGGCGAAATCATCCCAAGTATAAACAGTGCCCAAGGCTTTTGTACCTTTGCCATAAAAAGCATAATAATTGTTCCGGTTACAATCCCCAGTACAGTAGGATATATCAGGAAGAGAATCGGTATTACTCCCATCATCCCAACACCAAACATAAACACAAAATATATTACTGTGAATACTCCTATAGTCACCAAATCCTTTATTTTTAACTTATTATCTTTCATCTCTATCCCCCTTAATAACTAAATTCTTCTGCCAAGTTAGTTTTTTCAATAAGATTTTTATATACCTTTGATTGTTCTAAAAGTTGTTTATGAGTTCCTGCTGTTTCAACCCTGCCATCGTCAATAACAACTATTTTATCTACATTTTCTATGGACTTTAACCTATGAGAAATGATGATGACTGTCTTATTCTTTATCAGCTTATTTAGGCTATCCTGAATCTTTTTCTCATTGTCTACATCAAGGCTTGCAGATATTTCATCCAGGATAAGAATAGGTGCATCCTTAAGAAATGCCCTGGCTATCGACAACCTCTGCCTCTCTCCACCTGAAAGCTCAGCTCCGTTCTCACCTACTCTGGTGTTAAAGCCCTCCGGAAGCTTTTCTATAAAGTCCAAGCAATTAGCAAGAGCTGCAGCCTCTTTTACCTCTTCATCAGTTGCACTTTCCCTGCCAAGCCTTATATTTTCAAGTACACTGGTATTAAAGAGAGTCACATCCTGGAATACTATGGATATCTTCTTAAACAAAGAATCCGTTGATATATTTTTAATGTCTTTTCCGTCTATCAGTATGCTGCCTCCATCATAGTCATAAAGCCTTGATACTACTCTTAAGACAGAGGTTTTACCTGAGCCCGACAAGCCTACAAGGGCAGTAACTTCACCCTGCTTTGCAGTAAAGCTCACATCTTTTAGCACCTTACTCACTTTGTCATAGGCAAATGATACATGGTTAAACTCTATGTCATATCTCGTAAGCTCCGTATCCTCACCCTCCTGAAGTACCGCACTCTTAATCCCCTTAATCCGCCTTACCGCAGGCTCGATATAGGACATTTCCGTCAAACCCTCGACAGAGATATCAAAGAGCTCTTTTACTTTGATTGCTCCTATAATGTAACCTATAAGGTATAAAAGGCTAATCTCTCCCTGTATTAGAAGCTGTACACCTACTGCTATTACTACAGCCACACTGATATACGATAGGGACGATGATAGTCCTACTGCAATCATAGACAGAAGCTCAACCTTAAAATGTGCCCTCTCGCTCTCTTCCATTTTCTTATATAAGGACTTTTTTACCTTGTCTGACTGGTTGAAACTGCTTATTTCCTGCTGGAGTTCTATGGTCTCCTGAAAAAGCTCAGAATTCTCCCTAAGCACCCCAAAATATTTGCTGTACTCAGATACTTCCTTTTGCTTAGCTAAAGGTGTAATCAGGAAGCAAAGAAGGGTAGGTATCATGGCTGCAAGTCCCATTTTCCAGTTCCCAATAAGCATCATTAGCCCCATAAGCGGGAAGAAAATCCACATACCCACTACCTTAGGGATGGAGTGACTCATGGCATGCTCTATTCTCTCCACATCAGACATTATTGTTTGTGAAAGGTCTGACAAATCGTGCTTTGAAAAATACGCAAGTGGCAGGTCAGCCAGGTTCTCTGCTATACCCTTTCTTAAGTTAGCGGACTCCTTGTATGTCGCATTATAAAGACTTACATATTCTTTCGAGAGCAGGATATACATAAGCACTAAGGTAAGCACTCCCATAACAATGTATTGTATGGTACTATATGCCTTTCCGATGACAAGTTGATTAAACAATGCCATTAAAATAAACATTGGAGCGATATTTATACAATATGTCAAAAAGCAGTATAAAGTCGACTTTGAAAGATTGGCTGCCCCCTGTTCAGATAAGGCATATCTTTTCTTATAATAGTTTTTCATTTGACACCCTCCAATCATTTGCAGTT
>NZ_DBHIEC010000036.1:0-6643 GCF_057250765.1 Catonella sp. | reverse complement strand
TGCAAAGGAGTTGATAGCATTATCAAAACCGCCTATTTTAACGATATCTTTTAGAATGAAGTACACAATAAGTCCCAGTATTGTTCCGATAAGGTTGAAGCTTATATGTATAACAGATACCTTTTTAGCATTTTTATTAACACCTATAGAGGATAAAAGCGCAGTCACACAGGTACCTATATTCTGTCCCATGATGATAGGGATAGCCATACCGTAGGTAATAGAGCCTGTAAGAGAGAGTGCCTGAAGTACACCGACTGAGGCAGCGGATGACTGGATTATGCCGGTAAATACAGCACCGATAAGAACACCAAGGATAGGGTTGTTAAAGGCTGTAAGGATACTGGTAAACTCGGGCATATTGGCAAGGGGAGCAACAGAGTCGCTCATAAGGTCCATACCGAACATAAGCACCGAAAAGCCTACCATTATGGTACCTACATCACGCTTTTTCGCACTCTTTGCACCCATTATCATAATCACGCCTATGAGAGCGATAATAGGAGAAAAGTTCTCCGGCTTAAGCATGGAAAGGAAGAAGTTGTCAGTTTTAAGACCATTTAAGCCGAGAATCCAGGCTGTAAGTGTGGTACCCACGTTGGAGCCCATGATTACTCCTACAGTCTGTGACAAGTCCATAATTCCTGAGTTAACAAGACCTACGAGCATAACGGTAAGAGCAGATGATGACTGGATGGCAATTGTAATTACCGCTCCCAGTACAAGGCTCTTTCCGGGATTGGAGGTAAGTGTCTTAAGTATTCCCTCCAGTTTACCGCCTGCGACTTTCTCAAGACTGCCTGACATTACATGCATTCCGAAAAGGAAGAAGGCAAGTCCTCCGCAAAGCGTAATTATTGAGTAGATATTCATAAATCTCTCCTTGGTATTGATTGAGTGCGACGATTTGATTATACCATATTATAGGCTTTAATGAAAGATGGAAAATGGCTATCTCCAAGCGGTTGCTTCGCTTAAGAGATAGCCATTTGCATTATTCCTTCGATTCCATCTTTTCTCTGTCGTATTTGTATTTCTTTACAAACTTTCCTATCACAAAGAAACGGTTGCTGGTCCAGGTACCTTTATCGCAGGTCATAAGAGAGATAATTGGTTTACCCACAGCGTCAGCCTGAGCATTTTCAATCAGCTCCAGAGAAGTACTTGGAACTATCTTGGTTTCAAATACCTTGTACTCGTAGATGTCAGTTTTATCGGTAATTCTGATGATGGCTCCTTTTTTAATGTCTAGGAGCGAACCAAAGAGGAGGCTCTTGTCACCGTTGTTATGTCCCGCAAGGGTATAATTTCCTTTACCCATCTTGTCATCAGGCTTCATCGTGCCTACGCCTCTTAGCAGGTTGTAGTTGGTAGTGCCCTTAAATATACCGAGGTTCATATCAAGGGAAGGAATTACTATCTGTCCTATGAGGAGTGACTTGTCTATAGGCTGGTTGTCAAGCAGGGTACCTGTAGGAGATATTTCTTCTACCTGTGAAAAGTCAAATATTTCCTTAGGCTGTTCCTTCTCGTCATTTTGTTTAAGTACCTCAGGAGTGACCTCTTCCACTACCTCAACTATGTTTTTGGCATCTTCCTTTATCCTTATTTTACTGTACATAGGCAGGAAGATTAGGACAAGTCCCGACACTATGAGTATGAGTACAATTAGTTTTCTTAAAATTTTCATATCTGTTTCGTCCTTTATCATGTTATAATAAGATATGGGAGCCAAAAGAATTTGACACCTATATCATAATCTGTTTATTATAACATGATTTTTTGATTTTGTCGCCATGAAAATTGACAGTAGTTAAAGATAGATTAGAAATAAAGGTGGTAATATATGATAAAGATAGAAGATAGCGGGATTTATTCTACAGCAGTAGGAGAAGTGGGCGGGCTTAAAATAATTATGAATCTCCCTAAGGAAGCCTATGAGGAGTATGGTGAGCTAAAAGAGAATGAGGCAGAGGAAAATAAGCCGGATGAGCACAAGGCAGCGGAATATGTGCTAGGGAGGACTGTGGCTTTCGAGGCCTTAAAATATACTCCTCTGAGACTGTTTAGTGAAATGTTAGACCTTGCAGGTAAAGGAGAACTTGATATCTACGAGGGGAATGTATTTGTTAGCAGAAAGATAGGAGAAGAAAATAAGGGCAAGGAGCTATGTGGGGGCATCCTTGTAAAGCCTCTTATATCAGGTAAGCATGATGACAGTTTACAGTTCATCCCTCTATACAAGGAGGAAATCAGCTTTGCAGAAAGACTAGGCTCACGAAAGCTTAGAAATATGTTCAAGCATTTTGCCCCTGAGGAGATAAACGAGGCAAGGCCTGACCGTTACAATATTATTACCGACATAGACGGAAGAAGAAATTGTTTCTGATAGAATATGCGGGTGCAGGCTGCACTTAGGAAAGAAGATATCGAAAGGAGATTTATGAAGAACCGGGATATGACTGTGGAAGAAGCCTTAAGAAAGATAGCAGAGCTTTCTCCTGTTAAGATAGTATTAAGCAATGTGGCAGATAAAGAGCAGAGAATACAAAAGGTACAGATAGAGAAAAAGGAAAAGCACTTTCAGATAGCAGAATATACCGATAAACAGGTATTTCATAAAAATGTGGACGAGGAGGAGCTAATCTCCTTTTGCATAGAGGAGTTCGGTGTGAACTTTCTCCAGCTAAATGCCTGGATGCTTGGCGGAGAAGCCTCAGTTAAGCTCACTAAAAAAGGGAAGCTGTTGTTTAGCCTTAAAAAGTCGGATAATTCTGCCCTTGCAGATGAAGTAAGGGACAATAACAGAAAGAAGAACTACATACTTGAAGAGGGCAGGGTAATAGAGCCTCTTGTTGACATGGGGATATTTACCAAGGAGGGTAAGATAGTAAGCTCGATGTATGATAAGTTCAAGCAGATTAACCGCTTTATAGAGATAATTGATGATGAGATTAAAAAGAAGATTATCACACATTTAAATATCATAGACTTTGGCTGCGGCAAGTCCTATCTCACCTTCATAGTGTATTATTACCTGACTGAAATCAAAAAAATAAAGGTAAATATGATAGGGCTTGACCTAAAGGAAGATGTGATTAGAAAATGCAACAAGGCAGCTAAGAAGTACGGCTATGAAAATCTCTCCTTTGAGCTTGGTGATATCAACGGCTACAAAGCCCCTTTTAAGGTAGACATGGTTATTACCCTGCATGCCTGCGATATAGCTACTGACTTTGCCTTATACAATGCGATTAATTGGGGTGCAAGCTATATATTCTCAGTACCTTGTTGTCAGCATGAGTTAAATTCCCAGATTAAAAGTGAAACCTTCTCTCTTATGACAAGGTACGGTATTATAAAAGAGAGGTTCTCAGCCCTTGTGACAGACGCAATCCGTGGGAATCTTTTGGAATACATGGGCTACAATGTAAACCTCCTTGAATTTGTAGACCTAAGCCACACACCTAAAAACATACTAATAAGGGCAGTAAAGAACCATAACAAGGCTGAAAATGTAAAGCTTAGGGCTATGGATGAGGTAAAGAGGATGATGGAGGAGTTTGGGCTTAGTCAGGCACTTTATAGGATGATAGAGGGGTGATAAAACACACAAAAAGCGGTTTAACGCCTTAAAGTGCTAAAATGTAAATTACACTAAATAAAACAAGTAATCGCGATCATCTAATAAGCAAAACTGCAATAAATACCCAAAGAAAGAAGAATAATTCGTAAAATATTGACATATCACCCTTTAAGATATATAATTTTTTTGTATAAAAACTATATATTTATAGAAGGAGGGTGTTTTATGGAAGCAACAACTTTTATTGCTGCTGACGATACTTGGGTGCTATGGACGGTCTTAGCTGTATGTGCGGCACTCGCAATCTACTTAGAGCAAAAATATGCCTGGGCTAGTAAGGTAACAGGCTGTATTCTTGCTACAGCATTTACCTTGGTTCTTGCGAACCTTAGCATTATACCTACAGATGCACCGGTTTATGATGCTGTATGGGGCTATGTTGTTCCCCTTGCGGTTCCTCTCTTGCTTTTTAATGCCAACATTAAAAAGATATGGAAAGAATCCGGGAAAATGTTCATCATATATCTGCTAAGCAGTGTGGGAACTCTTGTGGGTGGATTTGTGGCTTATTTTGCACTTAAGGGTGCTATACCTGCTCTTAATGACATTGTACCTATGTTTGTTGGTACCTACACAGGCGGTTCAGTTAACTTTATAGCTATGTCACAACAGTATGCAGTTCCCGGCAAGACCGTATCTGCAGCCCTTGTAGCAGATAACCTTCTTATGGTGCTTTATGTATTCGTACTTATCTCACTGCCTTCAATGGCTATCATAAAGAAGCTCTACAGACAGCCTTACGAAGATGCTCTTAAGGCACAGACAGATGCAGATAAAGATAACAACAAGACTATGGCAGCCAAGTATTGGGGAGCAAAAGAGATTTCCCTTAAGGATATTGCTTTTGCAGTAGCTATAGCATTTACAATAGTTACAGTATCCACAAAGCTTGCGGGAGTTATAAGTGGTGCATTTAGTGGAGAGGATTTTGTAAGTAAATTCATAGGCGGTTTCTTTGGTAATAAATATCTGCTTATGACTACATTTACTATGCTTCTTGCATCTGCCTTCCCTAAGCAGATGTCATCTGTAAAGGGTGCGCAGGAGATAGGAACCTTCCTCATCTACATCTTCTTTGCGGTTATCGGAGCACCTGCCTCCATACCTATGATAATAAAGGAGTCTCCACTTCTCCTAGTATTTGCACTCATTATAGTTGCAGTAAATATGATTGTATCACTCATCTTTGGTAAGATATTCAATTTCTCCATTGAAGAGATAATAATAGCATCCAATGCCAACATCGGCGGACCTACCACAGCGGCAGCCATGGCTGTATCAAAGGGCTGGGGAGCTCTCATAGTTCCGGGACTTCTTGTTGGTACCTTGGGATATGTGCTTGGTAACTATTTAGGGATACTGGTTGGTTTTGCACTTCACTGATGGATGTGTGATATCATAATTAGATAACAGGTAGTGTACAAAATACAAGGCTTCCTAGCCGATATTTATCGTAGGAAGCCTTGTATATACAATTATAAGTTTAATTTTCTTACCAAGCTTTGAGGTCTCTAAGTAAAGTTTCTCGACCTAGTTTCATTCTTTCTTCCTTGTTTTCCTTAAAGTTCTTATTGTAGTATTCTTTCAAAGGATAGAGAGTGGTTGCCTTTAACTTCATTTCCTATTTTAGCGGCCATATCATCTGTTAATTCAGAGCAGGTAAAATCATTAATGATATCAGGATTCTTTCTAGTAGCAGACTTATTTACTGTTGATACCTTGTTGGATTCTGACTGGCTTGTATTAAGCAAATACGCATACGTTGTTATAAATGTCGTATCATAAACAAGAGTATCCATATCTACTAAGGAAGTATCCTTTTCCTTTACATAGTCTTTTATCTTTATCTTTACATCTTTTGGAGATGCAAAGATATCATAGGTAAAGTAGCACAGTGTAGGGATTTTCTCCAATATAAATGTTTTTGCATCTGTTTCAGCACTTTTATAATTTACAATGCCAGGAAAATACTTCTCACACTGCTTTTTAAGCTCGCTCTTATCTTCTTTAGAAGCAAAGAACATCTGCTTTCTCTGCTTCTTATTGCCTATGGAATTGATATTAACTACACCGTATATATTATCCTTTTCCTCTTTTGACAGGCTTGCTGCAAAGTGCCTTGAGCCTCTCCTTAGGTGTTCTGAATCAAAGAACACAAATTCAGGGTTGTATGTAAGCTCTTTATCAGAAAGAATCCTCGCCATCTCCATAAGAGCTGCAACTCCACCGGCATTGTCAAGTGCGCCTATGCTGCCCTTATATGAATCATATTTTGCAGAAAATATAACAGTCTTAAGTTTCGGATTTGTATCTTTTCTTTTAACAATTATATTTCTACCCTTAAATAGCACCTTTTCTTTCTTTTGATTCTTATTAATATTGCCATTTAAGTCAACTAGTTTCTCATCATATCCGTTAAAGTTCTGAAATTTTACATCATAGCCATAGCCCTTAACAGTATCAAAAATGTACTTTCCTGCCTCCTTATTTTCTTTGGTTCCCCTCACCCTCTGTGTCTTAGTAAGTTCTTCAAAGTTATTCTTTATGTCACTTTTGCTTATCAGGCTCTCAACCTCCTTATAAGCTTTGTCCGCTTCCTTTGAGAGCTTAATCTCAGAATTTTTCACCGCAGCCTCTGTGGTATATCGGTTAAAATACTCTACTCCTTCGGAAAACAACCCAAGCGACATTGCAAATACAACCCCAAAACCTACCAATCTTTGAAACATTTTTCTGTTACCCATAAGTTTTACCTCCAATTCTGATTTACTTGCTGTTCTAAAGTTAATTGTAGCACTTATTGCGACAAGGTCAATATATTATTTTATTATTTTAGCAGCACCCGAATATTTTACATTCAATACTAAAGTTATATTTAGCTAGACTTACCAGGTAAGTGCAACACCATTTTCAAAGTAAAATCAACGATATCTTTCAATGTAAATGCAACAGAGGCACCTGTCAAAGTAGGTGCAACACCATGTTGCATTTAAGTTG
>NZ_DBHIEC010000035.1:0-8944 GCF_057250765.1 Catonella sp. | reverse complement strand
AGTTGCAGATGTGGTGGAAGCAGTTAGAAATAAGGACAGACACCTTGATATAAACTGGGATGAAGAAAAGCTTACTCTTGGTGACATCAGAGAGTATAAGCAGAAGTTCTTTGTAAGGGTTCCTGAGAGTGAGAAAGAGGCTGCAAAGCAGAAGATATCAGGAATTGAAGAAGTAAAATCTGATAAGGTAGTGGGAGAATTTGCCTTCATCACCTCGCCTTTAACTGAGGCTGAATTCGAAGAGCTAACCAGAGATTTAAGTGTAAAAAATAAAATAATAATTAATTTTTAGTAAAAATATCTTGCAAATATTACGATTAAGCGTTACGCTTAGTAGGTGGTATTTGCAAATGTTTTTAGGAGCAGGTAAAACCAATGCTCTTATATCATAAGGTGTCAGTTTTTTTGACACAGATAATTCTATTAATCAATATGTGAAAGTTGCAATACACAGGTCTTGCTTAGATGGATTTGGAGGGAAAATAATTGTTAAAGGTAGTAAAATTTGGCGGAAGTTCGCTTGCAAATGCGGAACAGTTTAAGAAGGTTGGAGAGATAATCAAGTCTGAGAAGGAGAGGCATTATGCCATACCTTCAGCACCCGGAAAGAGGTTCAATGCTGATATAAAGGTGACGGATTTACTATATAAATGTCAGGAGAAGGCTTCTCGTGGGGAGGACTTTTCTGAAGAATTTGAAGATATTAAGTCAAGATACAACGAAATCATAGAAGGACTTGGCATAGAGCTTTCTCTTGAGGATGAGTTCACCCTTATTGAGAAAAACCTTAAGGAAAAGGCAGGAAAGGATTATGCGGCTTCCAGAGGAGAGTACCTAAACGGTATCATTATGGCAAAATACCTCGACTTTACCTTCGTGGATGCGGCTACTGTCCTCTTCTTTGACAAAGAAGGCAACTTTGACTCTGAAAAGACAAACGAGATACTTGCAAAGAAGCTTAAGAAGATAGAATATGCTGTTATTCCGGGATTTTATGGCTCCTTGCCTGATGGAAGTATTAAGACATTTTCAAGAGGCGGTTCAGACATCACAGGAGCCATAGTTGCAAGAGCCATCAAGGCCGATATATACGAGAACTGGACTGATGTTTCAGGCTTCCTTGTGGCAGACCCTAGAATCATTTACAATCCTGAACCCATAGATATCATCACCTATAAAGAGCTTCGTGAGCTTTCTTATATGGGAGCCTCCGTCCTTCACGAGGACTCTATCTTTCCTGTAAGAAAGGCAGGCATCCCTGTCAATATCAAGAATACCAATGCCCCTGAGGAGCCGGGAAGCTGGATAGTTGAAAGCACAGGACAGAAGTCAAAGTATGTCATCACAGGTATTGCAGGAAGAAAAGGATTTTCCGCTATCAATATAGATAAAGATATGATGAATGTGGAGATAGGCTTTGGCAGAAAGGTGCTTCAGGCATTTGAAGAAAATGACATTTCTTTTGAGCATATGCCTTCAGGTATAGACACAATGACACTTTTTGTGGAAGAGAAAGCCTTTGCCCCTAAGGAACAGCTTGTAATATCGGCTATTCATAAGCTTGCAGAGCCGGACTCTATAGAAATTGAATCAGGTATAGCCCTCATTGCGGTAGTAGGTAGAGGTATGAAGTCTGTAAGGGGTACAGCGGGAAGAATATTTGCTGCCCTTGCCCATGCCCGCATCAATGTAAGGATGATAGATCAGGGCTCAAGTGAGCTTAACATCATAATCGGAGTAGACAATGATGACTTTGAGCTTGCAATTAAGGCAATATATGATATCTTTGTAGAAGTTCAACTATGATATATTGAGGGGTTAAGACAATGGACATAGCAAAAAAGATTGCGGAAGAACTTGGTATTAAGACGGAACAGGTAAATGCAGTTATCAAGCTTATAGAAGAGGGAAATACCATTCCTTTTATTGCACGATACAGAAAGGAGCAGCATGGAGCACTTAATGATGAGGTACTCCGTAATCTTGATGAGAGGCTTAGATACCTGAACAACCTTGAAGAGAGGAAAGCTCAGGTTATAGGTCTAATAGAAGAACAGGGTAAGCTTACTGATGAGCTAAGACAGGCTATAGAGGCAGCAGAAGCCTTGGTTACTGTAGAAGATTTGTACAGACCGTACAAGCAAAAGAGAAGAACTAGGGCAACTATAGCAAAAGAAGCAGGTCTTTCAGGGCTTGCCATCATCATTTCCTTACAGCAGACAGACAAACCGCTTGAAGAAGAGGCACTTACCTATATCAATGAGGAAAAGGGTATCACTGATGTACAGTCCGCTATCAAGGGCGCTATGGACATTATAGCGGAAGAAATCTCCGACAATGCAGAGTATAGAAAGTACATCAGAAATATAACCTTTGACAAAGGTAATGTAATTTCAGAGGCAAAAGATAAGGAAACTCAGTCAGTTTATGAGACCTATTACAGCTTTAGTGAGCCTGTAAAGAAGATTACCGGATATAGAATACTTGCGATTAACCGCGGAGAAGCTGAAAAGGTATTGACGGTAAAAATCGAGGCTCCTGTAGATGAGATATTGGACTACTTATGTAGAAAAGTAATAATTAGAGATAATAAATATACTATTGAAGTCTTAAAGGAGACAGTAACCGATTCTTATACAAGGCTAATAGCTCCATCAATTGAAAATGATATAAGGTCGGAGCTTACGGAAAATGCTGAAGACGGAGCTATCAAGGTGTTTGGAAAGAACCTTACCCAGCTTCTTATGCAGCCTCCAATCACAGGAAAGAGAGTGCTTGGCTGGGATCCTGCGTTTAGAACCGGATGTAAGCTTGCTGTAGTCGATGAGACCGGTAAGGTGCTTTATACTACAGTTGTCTACCCTACAGAGCCACAGAATAAGGTGGCTGAGACCAAGAAGATAGTGGCTGATTTAGTAAAAAAATACGGAATATCGTTGATATCTGTAGGCAATGGTACTGCCTCCAGAGAGTCTGAAATGATAATTTCAGATATGATTAAAGAGCTACATCTCCCTGTATCCTATGTTATAGTAAATGAAGCAGGAGCTTCTGTTTATTCAGCAAGTAAGCTGGCTACGGAGGAGTTCCCGGAGTTCGATGTGGGGCAGAGAAGTGCTGCTTCCATAGCAAGAAGGCTACAGGACCCTCTTGCTGAGCTGGTTAAGATAGAACCTAAAGCCATAGGAGTAGGTCAGTATCAGCACGATATGAATAAAAAGAAGCTTGAAGAAGCCCTTGGCGCAGTGGTAGAAGACTGTGTAAACAGAGTGGGAGTCGATTTAAATACTGCTTCAGCTCCGCTTCTTTCCTATGTTTCAGGAATCAATGGAACTATAGCAAAAAACATTGTAAACTACAGAGAAGAAAACGGTAAATTCAAGAATAGAAAAGAACTATTGAAGGTTTCTAAGCTTGGACCAAAGGCATTCTTACAATGTGCAGGCTTTATGAGAATAATGGATGGAGACAACCCTCTTGACTCAAGCAGTGTACATCCTGAGTCCTATAAGGCAGCAGAAGAGATCCTTTCTGCGCTTGGCTATGATCTTTCTGCACTTAGAGGCGGAATTAAGGGCATAACCGTCGAGATTAAGAAGCATCCTGACTTAACAGCCAAGGTAGATGTAGGTGAGCTTACTCTTAAGGATATTATAAGTGAGCTTGAAAAGCCGGGAAGAGACCCTAGAGCAGACCTTCCTGCCCCTATCCTTAGGACTGATGTATTAGACATGAAGGATCTAAAAGAGGGTATGATTATGAAGGGAACCGTCCGCAATGTCATTGATTTCGGTGCTTTTGTAGACATCGGAGTACATCAGGATGGCTTGGTTCACATATCTGAATTATCAGATAAGAAGTTTGTAAAGCACCCGCTTGAAGTGGTGAGTGTTGGTGATATAGTTGATGTTAAAGTTATTGGAGTAGATATTCCTAAGAAGAGGATATCTCTAAGCATTAAACAGGCAAAGGGTTAAAAAATGACCATTTACGAGAGTAATTCAGAGGAAGAGACATTTGATATAGGTAAGAAGCTTGGAGAAAAGGCAGATAAAGGTGAGATTATCTGCCTGGAAGGCGACCTTGGAGTTGGTAAGACCGTATTTACCAAGGGTTTTGCTGTGGGACTTTTGATAGAGGATAATATTGACAGCCCCACCTTTACCATAGTTCAGGAATATACACAGGGGAGGCTTCCTCTATATCATTTTGATGTATACCGCATAGGCGATATATCTGAAATGGATGAAATAGGCTATGAGGACTATTTCTATGGAGACGGAGTCTGCCTCATCGAATGGGCTTCAAGGATAGAAGAACTCATTCCCAAATCAGCAGTACACATAAGAATAGAAAAAGATTTGGCAAAAGGCTTTGAATATAGAAGGGTAGTGGTAGAAGAATGAAAGTTTTAGGAATGGATACTTCAGGCTTGGTGGCATCAGTTGCAATAGTTGATGACGAGACTCTTGTGGCTGAATATACCGTAGAGCATAAAAAGACACATTCTACTACTCTTATGCCCATGCTTAGTGAGATAGTTAGAATGTCTGAGCTAGACCTTAAGGATATGGACGCATTTGCCATAGCTGCGGGACCCGGTTCATTTACAGGGCTTAGAATAGGCTCTGCCACTGTAAAGGGGCTTGCCTATAGTCTAAATAAGCCTATTATTCCAGTGCCTACTCTTGCCGCCCTTGCCTACAATGTGCAGTTTTTTGACGGAATAATCTGTCCTATTATGGATGCAAAGAGAGAACAGGTCTATAATGGGCTTTATACATTTAAGAAGGGTGAATTTACTGAGCTAAAGGAGCAGAGAGCCATGGCTGTGGAGGAACTTTTAGCTGAGCTTAACAATGAATTTGCAGGAGAAAAAATAGTTTTCCTTGGAGACGGGGTGCCTGTATATAAGCATAATATTGAAGAAGGTCTTGTAAACCCTCATTTCTTCGCCCCTGCCAATATTTCAAAACAAAAGGCAGGAAGTGTGGCAGTTTTAGGTAAAATGTATTATAATAGAGGTGTTATGGAAACGGCAGAAAGCCATGAACCTGTGTATCTTAGGCTTTCTCAGGCTGAGCGTGAAAGAAATGAAAAAGAAACAGGAATTAAAAAATAACTATGGATGTATTTGATATAGAAGAGTTAAAGCCGGAGTATTGTAAAGAGGTAGCTGAGATTGAAAAATCAATATTTTCCCTGCCTTGGTCCGAAAAGTCATTTAGGGAATGTGTAGAAGGTGAAGATAAACACTATTTCTGTGCTATCGAAAATGGAGAGGTAATAGGTTATTGCGGCTACTGGGGAGTGCTTGATGAGGCTGAAATCTGCAATGTTGCAGTAAGAGCAGATGCCAGAAAAAGAGGAGTTGGCAAGGCTCTGCTTAATAGACTTATTGAATATGGAAAATCAGATAATAGAACAAAATTTTTATTAGATGTAAGATTAGGGAATGAGGCTGCAATCAGCCTGTACAAGAAGCTTGGGTTTAAGGAAGACGGAATCCGTCCGAACTTTTATGACAAACCTAAGGAAGATGCCTTGCTTATGTCGCTTACAATCTGATATGATGTAGTTATACAAAAGTCGAAGTGAGGCGATATTTTGCTTTATATGGATTTTTGTATGTTATAATGACCGGAGATTAAGGAGATTTAATGCTGGATATATGTTTATTAGGTACGGGCGGTATGATGCCTTTACCTAACAGGTTCCTCACCTCGCTGCTTGCCAGATACAATGGAAATAGCGTGCTCATAGACTGTGGTGAGGGAACTCAGGTTGCAGTTAAGAAGAAGGGGTGGAGTGTAAATCCCATAGGTCTTATCTGCATAACTCATTTTCATGGTGACCATGTTGCCGGGATTCCGGGACTATTACTATCCATTGGCAATTCAGGAAGAACAGAGCCTATTACAATTTTAGGCCCAAAAGGAATAGAGAGGGTTATAAGGTCTTTATGTATAATTGCCCCTGAACTTCCCTTTGATGTTAACTTTGTTGAGATTGAGGGAGATGGCGGTAATTTCGAGTTTTTTGGAATGAAGATTGAAGCCTTTAAGCTAAAGCATAATGTGATTTGCTATGGATATAATATAATAGTGGATAGAGCGGGCAGATTTTTACCTGAAAAGGCAAAAGAAAATGAGGTTCCTCTAAAATGTTGGAACAGGCTTCAAAAAGGTGAAACGGTTGAATATGAAGGAAAAACCTATACACCTGATATGGTTATGGGAGAAGAAAGGAAGGGACTTAAGGTTACCTACTGTACCGATACAAGACCTATACCTATTATTTCAGAAATGGCCGCAGATGCCGATTTATTTATATGTGAGGGCATGTATGGGGATTTGGAGTCTGCTAATAAGGCAAAAGAAAAGAAACACATGACCATGCAGGAGGCCTGTGAGCTTGCCCAAATTGCCAAGCCTAAAAAAATGTGGCTTACTCACTACAGTCCCGCCATGGCACATCCTGAGCAGTATATCAAAGAGGTAAGAGAAATCTTTGATAATGTAAGACTTGGAAAAGATGGTAAAAGTATAGATTTGATGTTTGTTGATGAGGAGTAAGGGGGATTTATGTACAAAAAAACGCAAAATCCGATTGTGGTTGGTCTGGTTATGGCTTTCCTTGCCGTGTTTATTATCGGTGGATTCTTTTTAGTAAGAAGCATTGGACTTAAGAATCTGGAGATAAAAAAGAGTAAAACTGAAGTAGAGAAGCTTATAGAGCTTAACCTAGATGATAATTATCCGGGAAGTGCCAGAGAGGTACTCAAAATATATAACAGAATTTTGAAATGCTGCTATAATGAAGAGCTAACTGACGAGCAGATTAAAAAGCTTGCAGAGCAGAATCAGAAGCTCTTTGATGAGCAGCTTCTTGAAAAGAATCCTTATGATCAGTATGTAGAAAAGCTCAAAAAAGATATTGAAGACTATAAGAGTAAGAAGACCACGATAGCCAATATTGCTATTCAAGATCTCGCTGAGGCTGAAAGAGAAGAGCGAGGAGGCTATAAGTTCTGCAATCTTTTAGTGTCCTATATTGTTAAAGATACCAAAGGGCTTAAGACCACCAATGAGAAATA
This sequence comes from Catonella sp., assembly GCF_057250765.1. Classification (NCBI taxonomy): domain Bacteria; kingdom Bacillati; phylum Bacillota; class Clostridia; order Lachnospirales; family Lachnospiraceae; genus Catonella; species Catonella sp. The sequence continues at coordinate 1,848 of NZ_DBHIEC010000035.1, read as the reverse complement.
CTATTTAAGAGAAGATGATAAAGGAAGATGGAAGATTCTCTTTTGGGAATTGACTTATAAGACTTTTTAGCTGACAACTATCATATTTGATAATAACCGAGGTTAATCAAAATATACGGATGATATTAGATAATAATTCTTCTGTAAGTAGGCTGCAGCAGGTTTTGATACTTTTATTACTTGTAACATTAAAATTTTAAATCTTAGAGGTGGGTGTCGAATCAATTTGGCACCCACATCGTTTTGGCAGAAAAGGGAAGATGTGAAAATATGAATATATTGGCGATTGAATCATCCTGTGATGAGACAGCTGCGGCTGTAGTGCAGGATGGAAGGAAGGTGCTTTCAAATATTATTTCGTCTCAGATTGAGATACATAAGCTTTACGGTGGTGTTGTGCCCGAAATTGCATCAAGAAAGCATATAGAAAAGGTAATTCAGGTAGTGGATGAGGCGCTTAAAGAAGCTTCGCTTACAATGGATGAAATTGATGCTGTTGCGGTTACTTATGGTCCCGGTTTGGTAGGCGCGCTTTTGGTTGGAGTTTCAGCGGCTAAGGCAATAGCTTTTGCTCATAACAAACCTCTAATAGGAGTACATCATATTGAAGGGCATATTTCTGCCAACTACATCGACAATGAGGATCTTGAACCGCCTTTTTTATGTCTTGTTGTATCGGGAGGTCACACCAATCTGGTTATAGTTAAGGACTACGGCGAATATGAAGTTCTTGGTAAAACGAGGGATGATGCTGCGGGAGAGGCCTTTGATAAGGTCGCAAGGGCGATAGGGCTTGGTTATCCGGGAGGTCCTAAGATTCAAAAAATATCTGAAGAAGGCAATAAGGATGCCATAGCTTTTCCTAGAGCTAAGGTGGCAGACAACCCATTTGACTTTAGTTTCAGCGGGCTAAAGTCCTCTGTGCTAAACTATATTAACTCCTGTGAAATGAAGGGCGAGGAAATAAACAAAGCTGATATAGCTGCATCCTTCCAGGAGGCTGTAGTAGATGTACTTGTAAGTCATACAATAGAAGGTGCGAAACAGCTTGGTTTTAAGAAGATAGCTATGGCGGGAGGAGTTGCTTCCAATACTGTATTAAGAGCAGCTATGAAGGAGGCCTGTAAAAGAAGGGGCTTTATGTTCTATCATCCTTCGCCTATATTATGTACTGACAATGCTGCGATGATAGGCGCGGCTGCTTACTATGACTACAAAAAGGGATTAATTTCAGACCTGACATTAAATGCAGTTCCAAGCCTAAAACTTGGTCAGAGATAGGGGGATTAGAATGGTCTACAAATTTTGTAACGAAAAAACATAAAAAAGTTTAAAAATCTGCTTGACAAGATTTTGCTTATATGATAAACTGTTCTAGCTGTCACAGTTACAGACAGTCACTGGAGAGGTGTCTGAGTGGTTTAAAGAGCCGGTCTTGAAAACCGGTGATCCTGAAAGGGACCGTGGGTTCGAATCCCACCTTCTCCGCTCTATATGGTTTATGTGTAAGCCTTGGAGAAATACCCAAGAGGCTGAAGGGGCTCCCCTGGAAAGGGAGTAGGTCGTTAATAGCGGCGCCAGGGTTCAAATCCCTGTTTCTCCGTTGATTTTGCTGAAACCAAAACTTGAAAAAGTTGTTGACATAAGCAAAATCGTATGATAGAATGTCTGAGCTGAATTGCGAAAGTAATGAAGCTAAGACGGAACCTTGATAACTAAATAGTGAGACAATCTTGAAAATTCAAACGAACGCGTATAAGTAGTAATACTTGTACACCTTTAAAAAAACAGTAAAAATTATCGACTTTAGCCGGTCGATAACGGAATAAGCAAGAGATGATAAATGTC
>NZ_DBHIEC010000034.1:0-12189 GCF_057250765.1 Catonella sp. | reverse complement strand
TGTAGCAATCCTGTATCAATGGGTGTCAAATACTTTTGACACCCACATCATTTATTAAAAAAGGAGACAGGATGATGGATGAGGAAAAAGCTATATTAAGGACAGAAAGTGACTCAATTGGAGAAAAGGAAGTACCTGAGGATGCTTACTATGGGGTGCAGTCCCTTAGGGCTGCAGAGAATTTTCACATAACAGGACTTAAGATGCATCCGGAGCTTATAAGAAGCCTTGCCTTTATCAAAAAGGCTGCTGCTATGGCTAACCACAAGGTAGGACTCCTTGATGACAATATAACAAAAGCAATAATAGTAGCCTGCGATGAGATAATACTCGGAAATTACTGGAAGGACTTTATAGTAGATCCTATACAGGGTGGCGCAGGAACTTCCATCAATATGAATGCGAACGAAGTTATAGCAAACCGTGCAATAGAGCTGCTTGGCGGCAAGAAGGGAGATTACTCCGTTGTACATCCGAATGACCATGTAAACTATGGACAGTCAACTAATGATGTAATACCTACAGCAGGCAAGATGACTACGATACGTCTGCTTGACAGGCTTAAACACGAGCTTCTAAGGCTTCACACTGCGCTTTGTGATAAGGCTATAGAGTTTGACCATATTATCAAAATGGGAAGGACTCAGATGCAAGATGCGGTGCCTATAAGGCTCGGACAGGAGTTTAAGGCATATTCCGTTGCAGTTATGCGTGATATCAACCGTATGGATCACGCTATAGAAGAGATGAAATTTGTCAATATGGGTGGAACCGCAATTGGTACCGGAATAAATGCAGACAAGGGATATATGGAGATAATTGCGCCTACTCTCTCGGAAGTGTCCGGAATCAAGTTTGAACTGGCTGAAGACCTTATAGATGCAACTCAAAATATAGATGCCTTCGTCTCTGTATCAGGTTCGATAAAGGCTTGTGCAGTTACATTGTCTAAGATAGCCAATGACCTTAGGCTCTTATCTTCAGGACCTCGAGCAGGATTTAATGAAATCAACCTTCCTGCTAAGCAAAATGGTTCATCCATTATGCCCGGTAAGGTCAATCCTGTTATACCTGAGGTGGTAAATCAGGTTGCCTTTAAGGTAATAGGAAATGATATGACCATCACTATGGCGGCAGAAGGAGGACAGCTAGAGCTTAACGCCTTTGAACCTGTAGTATTTTACTGCATGTTTGAGTCAATAGACATACTTGCAAGTGCGGTGCAGACCTTTGTAGATAACTGTGTAACCGGAATTACTGCCAATGAAGCCCGTTGTCAGGAACTTGTAGACCATAGTGTAGGTGTAGTTACTGCGCTCTGCCCATATCTTGGATATAAAAAATCAGCAGAGCTTGCAAAGAAGGCGCTACAGTCCAATAAGTCGATTAGAGACCTCCTTTTAGAGGAAAAGATTCTTTCCTCAGAGGAAATTGACAAGATTCTGGATCCGGTCAATATGACTGAACCTATTTCACTAAAGCCTGCAAAGCACTAAAGGAGATAAATGAAACTTAGAGTACCGGATTATTATTATGATTTTAAGTGTATAGGCGGAGACTGCACGGATAGCTGCTGTATAGGCTGGGAGTTAGATATTGATGAAGACTCCTACGAGGCCTACAAGAAGGTAGAAGGGAGCTTTGGAGAAAAGCTTAGAGAGTCGATGGTTGATGGCTCAGATGAGGAAGATGAGTGCAATACTTTTAGACTAAAGGGTGGCAGATGTCCGTTCCTAAATGATAAAAATCTTTGCGACATCTATATCAATCTTGGAGAAAAATCGTTATGTAAGGTGTGTACCGAGTATCCAAGATTTACGGTAGAGTATGAAAATACAAGGGAAAAGAGCATGGCTCTCTCCTGTGAAGTAGTGGGTAGGCTTTTATTCTCAAGGGAAGATGAGATTAAGTTCATCTGTAAAGAAATACCTGATGAAGTGATATTTGAAGAAAGCCTCCCTATGTTTGTGGATGAAATAGAGTATATTAGAGACAGGAGTATAGCTCTACTTCAGGATAGAAGTAGGGACATCTATGACAGGATAAATGATTTCTTGTCCTTTGTGTCGGGAGCTCAGGAGATTATAAATGAAGGTGGAGAAGATGATGACCTCCTTGGAATGATTGCAGAATTGAAGCCTGTCTGTAACAATGAGGGGAAAGCCTCTTTTGATGCATTTTTTGAAGAAGTCTGTTATCTACTTGGTGAACTTTATGTTCTTGGAGAGGAATGGATAGAGGTATTTGCAAGATTTAAGTCAGAATTAAGCAAAGAAGTTTTGGAGGAATTTGAAAAATGTAGGAAAGAAAACAAAATGCTTGATATCTGGTACGAAAACCTTATGGTCTATTATGTATTTAGGTATTTTACCAAGGGAGTGTATGACTGTGATGTTATATCAAGGGCAAAGTTTGCATTTTTAGGATTCTTTAGTATAAGAGGAATTGCAGCGCTAAGATATAGGGATAACCTGAAATTTGATATAGATGATATGATAGTCTCAGCCAAGGCTTATTCTAAAGAGGTAGAGCATTCAGAGGGAAATATAGCTTATCTGATGGAGGAGTTTTTGTTCTCCGAAGAATTTGAGATAGCTAACTTACAGGCGATAATTAAAAGGAGATACTAGCATAAAGATTGTCATTTAAATGCCGATATAATTGATAAGGGGCATTGTAAATATATATCCCTGAAACAAAGCAAAAGGATTTGCGTAAATCTTCAAGGAAAGGAGAAAAGAATGAGTAGTATTATTGCAGGTGTTAGTGCCTCCATAACTCCCCAGATAGGGGAGAAACAAGTCTCAAAGGCAAAAGATGCGGAAGTTTCTGCAAAAGCCAAGTCTGTAAGTATCTCCTCATCGGAGTCCAAATCATCCGATAAGACAGAAGCAAAGGCTAAGGCAGAGAATAAGGCAGCAGTCTATGAAAAGACTAAACAGGAAGACACTAACAAAGAACCTTACAAAATCAATAAGATGAGTAAGGAAGACAGAGCAGCCCTTGTTAAAGCCCTAAAAGAAGAGGTTGAGGCCAGACAGAAGCAGTTTTTAGAGCTTGTGAAACAGTCATTGACCGGTCAGGGTGAAAAGATTGCTATTGCAACCGATAACATGGATGGAATCTGGAAAGCTCTTGCTAAAGGCAACTTTACAGTTAGTGAAGAGGTCAAAAAGCAGGCACAGGAAGACATTTCCGAAAAAGGTTACTGGGGAGTTGAAGCGACTTCAAAGAGAATGTTTGAACACGCTTCAGCCCTTGCAGGAGATGATGTGGAACAGATGAAGGCCATGCAAAAAGCAATGGAGAAGGGCTACAAAGAAGCAACTAAGGCTTGGGGTAAGGAACTTCCTGATATATCCAAGAAGACCTTAGCAGCTGCCAATAAGCTTTTTGAAGATTACTATAAGTCAAAAGGCGTAACGAGTGAGAAAGCTATGACAGAGAAAGTCTCATCAGAACTTACCGCTCAGGCGGCAGCACAGAGTGCAGCTACTGCGAAGACGACAAAGCCACAGCCTGACCAGGCTGCAAAGGGCGTACAGTCAGTTTCAAAGAGCTGATACTGGAACAAAGTTGAAATAAAAACACGAAACGCTTTCAGAAAAGCTGTTGCATATTGCAACAGCTTTTCGTATACTAATAGTTTAGAGGGATGCAGCATAAGAAGAATAAATAATATCTATTAAATTGGCACAAGTTTATGTTAGTAGTCTTTATGATGTAGATAACTATGATTTGCAAACAGATGGAGGAATTATGGATAAAATAGCAAGTTTTACAGTTAATCACCTGGTACTTGAGCCGGGAGTATATGTATCCAGAAAGGATAAGGTTGGATCTGAAATCATAACAACCTTTGATCTTAGGATGACAACCCCTAACAAAGAACCCGTTATGAATACAGCTGAGCTTCACACCTTGGAGCATATCTGTGCAACATTTTTAAGAAATCACGAAAAATATAAGGACAGCATAATCTACTTTGGACCAATGGGATGTAGAACTGGCTGTTATCTCATTATGGCCGGTGATTTGGAGTCTAAGGATGTTCTTCCTCTTTTGATAGAAATGTTCACTTTTCTTAGGGATTTTGAGGGAGATATCCCGGGAGCAAGCCCTGTGGAGTGTGGCAACTATCTTGACCAGAATCTTCCAATGGCAAAATGGCTTGCAGACAGATATTTAAAGAATACTTTAGAAAACATTGATGAAGCACATTTACATTATGCAGAGTAGATATAGAAAAGGTATATATGAAGGAATTAGAGAGAGTTAAAGAAATAGAAAGAAGTATAGTAAAGAAATACCATAAGGAGATATGGACCAATTTTGTAAAAGCCGTAAAAGAGTACGAGCTAATCAAAGAGGGAGACAGAATTGCAGTCTGTATATCCGGTGGCAAGGATTCGTTCTTACTTGCGAAGCTTATGCAGGAGCTTAAAAGACATAGGAAGTTTGAATATGAGTTAAAGTTCATTGTGATGGATCCGGGCTACAATCCTACAAACAGAAAGCTGATTGAAGAAAATGCAAAGCTTCTTGAAATACCTGTAGAAATCTTTGAAAGTGATATCTTTGATGCAGTTTTTGACATAGAAAAAAGTCCCTGCTATCTATGTGCAAGGATGAGAAGAGGGCATCTTTACAGTAAAGCAAGAGAGCTTGGCTGCAATAAGATAGCCCTTGGACACCATTTTGATGATGCAATAGAAACGGTACTGATGGGGATGTTCTACGCAGGAAAATACGAAACCATGATGCCAAAGCTCCATAGCCAAAACTTTGAGGGGATGGAACTTATCCGCCCTCTATACATGGTTAGGGAAGAGTATATAAAGGCTTGGGTAAACTATAATAAGCTGACCTTCCTAAGATGCGCCTGCAGGTTTACAGAAGAGCAGGAGAAGCTTGGTGACGAGGGCACTTCAAAGAGAGCGGAGATGAAGGAGTTAGTTAAAGAGCTCTCGAAGGTAAATCCAAGCGTGGCTACCAATATATTTAACAGTATGTCTCATGTGAACCTTGAAACTGTAATCGCCTATAAATACGGCGGGAAAAAGCATAGCTTTTTGGATAAATATCATGATAATGAATAAAAATCTTGAAGCGGTAAAAAGTGACGCAGGTACGGGAAGTAAAAGACGTGAATGGGAAGAAAGGCTTGACCTGGTTCTTGATGTTGCTGAGCAGATGGTGATGTCGGGAGCAGAGGTTGCAAGAACAGAGTATAGCATAAGAAGAATATGTAAGAGCTTTGGAGCTGTAAGGGCAGAGGCACTCTCAATTACTACAAGCCTAATTGTTACTGTGTATTATGGAGAATATGGCTCTGTTACCCAGACTAGAAGGGTGGACAAGTTTTCATATAACATGGACAGACTTGAGAAAATGAACGCTCTTTCAAGAGAAATCTGTGAAAATAAGCTAAGTGTGGAAGAAGGGCGAAAGAGATTTAAGGAGTTGATGAATGAAAAGTATTACTCTTTCTATCAGCAAATCCTATTCTTTATGCTGATTGCCTTTACTTTTACCCTGTTTTTTGGAGGCAGTATAAAGGATGCTTTAACATCATCAGCCATAGCTGTGTTATTTAAGTATATTGACCAATTTGCAAAAAAGATAGAGATAAATAAATTCGTCCCTATAGTAACATCTTCCCTTGTAGGTGGCTTCCTTGCCATAGTAGCGGTAAGGCTGGGGATTGCTGACTCGGTTAGTATGGTCAGTATAGGCGATGTTATGCTCCTCATCCCGGGAATCATGCTTACCAACTCCCTAAGGGACATGTTTGGAGGGGACACAATAACGGGTGGAATCAGATTCATAGAAGCGACTATGATAGCGATAATGATAGCCCTAGGCTTTTCATCAGCATCAAGGTTCTATGAGGAATTATTTGCACAGACTATTGTCTCTAGCGTGGTAGAGCTTCCATACTTTATGGTAATTATAATCACCCTTGCAGCTTCATTTTTTGGCACCATAGGCTATGCCTGTACCTTTAATACCAGTTCAAAAAGGCTGATGGCAGCAGGCTTTGGAGGCTTTATAGGTTGGGCTTCATATATAGGAGCGGGATACTTTGTATCTTCTGAACCTATGCAGTACTTTGTGGCTGCGGTGGTGATTAACATTTATTCTGAAATTATGGCAGTTAGTGAGAAAGCACCGTCTACTGTTTTTCTGGTAGCAGCTATAATGCCACTCGTACCCGGAGGAATGCTCTATAGGACTATGCACTATGCAGTAACAAAAGAATGGAATAGGTTTGGAAGACTTGGAGTTGATACAATCTCGATTGCTCTTGCCTTGGCTCTTGGTATGCTGATTGCCAATTCGGTAATAAAGAGCCTTAGGAAGAGAAGAAGAAAGAGACTTGGAATGCAGGCTTAGCTACTCTGATTTAATAGGTCGATATACCTGTAAACGCAAAAACTGATAAATGTCCGAACCCACTTAGACATCCGCTTCACTTCGTCTAATGAGTTTGCTAAGACTTTATCAGTTTTTGCTAATATCTGTATCTGTAAAAAGTGGATAATACAGTTCTAATGTTGCTATGAAGTGCAATAAAAACAGTTAGACCTTGGATGGCAGAGGGAGTATTAGTGGAATCTTTCGCTCTGCTCTTTTATTAGTTCAACATCATCAAAGTAATTGATTTTCATAGCGGATTTAACATCTGAAAGGGTTGCGGCCGCTACACTTCTTGCTTTTTCGCTACCTTTTCTTAATATCTCATATACAGCAGGAATATCCTTTTCATATTCCTTTCTTCTGACTCTTATAGGCTCAAGCTCCTCTTCAAGAATTGCATTAAGGAAGCGTTTTACCTTCACATCTCCAAGTCCACCCGCCTGATAATGAGCTTTAAGGGCATCCAGATTTTCATACTCAGGAAGGTATTTGCTGAAGCTGTCAGCCTTCACAAAGGCATCGAGATAGGTAAATACAGTATTTCCGTCAATTTTACCCGGATCACTAACCTTGATATGGTCAGGATCTGTATACATACTCATAATCTTAGTCTTAACTTCTTCTGCAGTATCGGAAAGATAGATGCAGTTTCCAAGAGATTTACTCATCTTAGCCTTGCCATCAGTTCCCGGAAGTCTCTTACAGGCTTCGTTGTCAGGAAGCATTATATTTGGCTCCACAAGTACATCGCTGTATGTAAAGTTGAACTTTCTAACTATTTCACGAGTCTGCTCTATCATAGGCTCCTGATCCTCGCCTACAGGCACATGGGTAGCCTTAAATGCAGTGATATCAGCAGCTTGGCTTATAGGATAGGTAAAGAATCCAACAGGTATGCTTGTCTCGAAGTTTCGCATCTGTATCTCGGCCTTTACGGTTGGGTTTCTTTGAAGTCTTGAAACCGTAACCAAATCCATATAGTAGAAAGAAAGCTCGCAAAGCTCTGATATCTGTGACTGAATAAAGAGGGTGCATTTACTTGGGTCAAGTCCTACAGAAAGATAGTCAAGAGCCACCTCTATGATATTCTGCCTTACCTTCTCTGGATTATCAGCATTGTCTGTAAGAGCCTGGGCATCCGCAATCATGATATATATTTCATCAAATTCGCCTGAATTCTGGAGTTCAACCCTTCTTTTCAATGAGCCTACATAGTGGCCTAAATGGAGCTTTCCGGTAGGTCTGTCACCGGTTAAAATAATTTTAGACATTTTTCTTCCTTCTTTCTATAATTACTGTTAGCGCCAAAAATAAATAATTCTCCTGCAATCAAGTGATAATTACATTGTATAATCGACACTTATAGTATGAATGTTTACCTTGACATAAGCTGAAGAACTTCGCCTATGTACATATAGTGGTAGTCCTTGTTCGCATAGAAGGTCTTATCGATATCAGGATCAATAAAATCTTCAGGATTAATCTTTGTTACAGACAGCTTTTTCATAATTACAACATCACGTCCTTCGTCGATATAAGGTGTACCGTTGTGAAAATCCACATGAAATCTTGCGTTTTCTATTTTGTTTTCATCGCGTCCTGATACACTTCCTATGTATTTGAGCATAAGTCCGGTTGGTTTGTCTGGAGCGAAATAAGTTACTGAAAAAGTATCGTATTTATCAAGGAACTCCTTTGTATATCTGCTTCCTCTTACAAATACAAAGCCCACATCCTTGTTCCAAATGACTCCAAGGCCACCCCAGGATATGGTCATTGTATTTACGTGACCTTCTGTACCACAGGTGAGAAGGGCAGGCTCCTCGTTTATCTTAAATGGATTCATTGTAAGTATATCATTTTCATAAGGCTGAAATGAATGTTGCACTTTATACCTCCTGTTTGCTTTCATTTTTAATATAAATAGTATATCAAAAATAAGGCTTAGTTTCTACACCTTTGCAAAGTTTTACACAAAATAAATGATATGGATATCAAAGGCTTTTTGGTTTCTGAACAGTGTGAATAAACCTTTCTTTTGTATAAAGAATGGAAAAAGAGAGTTAAAATTAAAAAAACTTTATGAAAGTAGACAAAATTTAAAAAAGTACTTGAAAAAAATGTTTGACCATGCTATAATTCTTATCGTTGTTGATGGGCTATCGCCAAGCGGTAAGGCAACGGACTCTGACTCCGTCATCAAAGGTTCGAATCCTTTTAGCCCAGTTACAATTAAAGCACTCATAGAGAGTGCTTTTTTGTTAGTTCACTTAAAACGCAAAGCCAAATTATTAATGCTACAGGTCACAAACTATTTACATTGCCTATAAAGTCAATTATTTTTTCGTGACTATGGTGTGATATTGCGAATATAATTTGTGCCGAATTAGGGGGTATTATGGCTAAGAATGTAATGACATATGAAGGTCTTAAAGAGCTTGAAAATGAGCTTGAGGATCTTAAAGTAAACCGCAGACGCGAGATTGCGGAGAAAATTAAAGAGGCTCGTGAACAGGGAGATCTTTCTGAAAATGCAGAATATGATGCTGCAAAGGATGAGCAGCGTGATATAGAAGCGAGGATTGAAGAATTAGAGAAGATACTTAAGAATGCTGAAGTATTCTTAGAGGAGGATGCTGAGAAGGGAACAGTTAATCTTGGCTCAACTTTTACTCTGCTTGACATGGAGTATGATGAAGAGCTTGTGTACAGACTTGTTGGCGCTACAGAGGCAAACAGTTTGGAAGGAAAGATTTCAAATGAATCACCTGTGGGAAGAGCGCTTAAAGGAGCAAAAGAGGGTGATATCGTTGAAGTTGAAACACCGGCAGGAACTCTCAAGTATAAGGTAATCAAGATTCATAAATAAGGAGAAGAATAGTGGCACAGGAAAATCAGGCACTTGACACTAATGAGCAGGTTGAAATTCGCAAGGAGAAGCTGGAGGCTCTTAAGGCGGCAGGCAAAGATCCCTTTGTGACAACTAAGTTTGATGTTACACATCATTCAGTAGATATAAGAAATGATTTTGATAATTTAGAAAATAAACAGGTAACAATAGCTGGTAGAATGATGTTTAAGCGTATCATGGGTAAGGCAAGTTTTTGCAACCTTTCAGACAGATACGGAAGTATGCAGTGCTATGTGGCAAGAGATTCTATCGGAGAAGAGGCTTATGCTGATTTTAAGAAATATGATGTAGGTGATGTAATCGGCGTTAAGGGCTATGTATTTAAGACTAAGACTGGCGAGATTTCTGTACATGCTGAAGAGGTTACCCTCCTTACCAAGAGTCTTAGACCTCTTCCTGAGAAGTATCACGGACTTAAGGATACAGAGGCAAGATATCGTCAGAGATACCTTGACCTTATTATGAATCAGGAAGTTAGAAGTACCTTTGAAAAAAGATCACAGATACTTAAAGAAATCCGTTCCTTCCTTGCAGAGAAGGGTTTTATGGAAGTAGAGACTCCACTCCTTGTTGAGAATGCAGGTGGAGCTGCTGCCAGACCATTTTTCACCCATTACAATGCTCTTGATGAAGAAAGAAAGCTTAGAATCTCTCTTGAGCTTTATCTTAAGCGCCTTATAGTAGGTGGTTTTGAAAGAGTGTTTGAGATTGGACGAGTATTTAGAAATGAAGGTGTAGATACCAGACACAACCCTGAATTTACACTTATGGAGCTTTATCAGGCTTATACGGACTATAACGGTATGATGGACCTTACTGAAGAGATGTTTAGATATCTCGCTGAGAAGGTTTGTGGAAGTGCTGTTATTACTTACAATGGAATAGAGCTTGATTTTAGCAAGCCATTTAAGCGTATAACTATGCTTGATGCGGTAAAAGAGTATTCAGGAGTTGATTTTAGTACAATCACCACAGATGAAGCGGCTAAGGCTATAGCTAAGGATAAGAATATTGCTTTCGAGCCTCATCACAAGAGGGGTGATATCATCAACCTTTTCTTCGAGGAATTCTGCGAGGAGAAGATGATACAGCCTACCTTTGTTATGGATCATCCTATTGAGATTTCACCTCTTACCAAGAAAAAGCCGGGAGCAGAGGATAGAGTTGAGCGTTTCGAGCTTTTCATAAATACCTGGGAGATGTGTAACGCTTATTCAGAGCTTAATGATCCTATCGATCAGAGAGAGCGTTTTGCTGCTCAGGATGCACTTGCTGCGGCAGGCGATGAAGAAGCAAACCACACTGACGAGGACTTCCTTACAGCACTTGAGTATGGTATGCCTCCTACAGGCGGTATCGGTTATGGTATAGACAGACTTGTAATGCTCCTTACCGATTCAGCCTCAATTAGAGATGTACTCTTATTCCCTACACTAAAGAGCCTCAACCCTGATAAGAAGACCTCTTCATCAGTAAGCACAGAGTCTAAGCCAGTAGAGAAGATTGACTTCTCAAAGGTTGAAATAGAGCCACTTTTTGCAGATACAGTAGATTTCGAGACTTTCAGTAAGTCTGATTTTAGAGCTGTTAAGGTAAAAGAATGTGTAGCCGTACCAAAGAGCAAGAAGCTTTTACAGTTCACTCTTGATGATGGTACAGGCACAGACAGAACAATTTTAAGCGGTATTCATGCCTACTATGAACCTGAGGAACTAGTTGGAAAGACTTTGGTTGCAATTACCAACCTTCCACCAAGAACCATGATGGGAATCGAGTCTTGTGGAATGCTCCTGTCCGCTATTCACAGCGAGGAGGGCGAAGAGAGACTTAACCTTCTTATGGTTGATAACAGGATACCAGCTGGGGCGAAGTTGTACTAGTTAGAAGAATTTGTAATTGGTGTCATGTGTATTAAACTAAATAAAATGTAATATATAAGACTGCTCCATAGCTAAAAGATAGCTGTGAGCAGTCTTTTTTTTACTTGAATGATAAGTTTTTCAAATAACATTTTTATCTCAACTTCAAAAGACAGAGTTGACAAACAATCAAAAAAAAACTATAATAAAAACTGACTGAAGTCAGTCAATAAATATGAGGTAGAATTTACATGGCAAAAACTAAAGAAGAAAGACGCAATGAAATCATTGAGACAGCTGGAAAGCTGTTTGAGGAGAAGGGATATGAGCAGACACAAGTACAGGATATTGTCAATGAAATTGGAGTAGCAAAGGGACTTTTCTATTATTACTTCAAGTCAAAAGATGAAGTAATGGAGGAGTTGGCAGATAGATATGCAGACGCGATAATAGATGCTGTCAATAAGTTGATAGATAAGGATATAACCACCTTTGACAAAATCAATCGTATTTTTCAAATTTTTATTGATTCGGCAGAAAAAAAGTCTGGCATATTTATGGGAATCCTAAATGTGAAAAACGGTATAACACACGAGAGAATTTTTTTCAATGTTGGGGAAAAAATGGTTCCTCTTGTAACAGAACTTATACTTTCTGGAAATGATAATGGAGAATGCAACTGCAGCGATCCAAAGTTTATCACTGAGTTTTTGGTTTCAGGATTGTTTAATATCATGAATCAAATTTCTCCAGATGAGAAGATCGATTATTTGAAGGAAAAACTACCAACGATCAAGACAATGATTCTTAAACTATATAATTTTGCTGAACAGAAGGAGAGCAAATGAGTAGATATTACGTATACACAGAATTAACAAATGCCATTGAACAGGCGATGCTAGTAGGCATTCTGCTGGGATTAGCAATAAAGAAATAGACATGATATTGTATTCTTTACATAGCGAGGTGAATATATTGAAAGCAGTTACATTTGAGAAT
>NZ_DBHIEC010000033.1:0-14020 GCF_057250765.1 Catonella sp. | reverse complement strand
ACTGGGACTGGGACGGGACTAAAAATTTGAAAATGTCCTATAATTAGATGGATTTTGTGATACTCTAAAAAATAGAACCTAGTATTTTGAACGGTTTGGTATATATCGTACGTTTGGAAAAGAGAAGATAGGGAGTGCTTATTGAACTAAAGATTGAATGATGTACAGAAGTAAGACTGTGCTTAATTAGAGATGAAGGAATTACGATATATAGAATATGGGCTGTGATTATTTAGAGTATAAGGAACTTAGGATATATAGAAGATAGGATTGTTTTAATTTGTGGTGTAAGGGGGATGTATGAGGACTGAGGATAGGGTTCTTGAACTGCTTGAGGAGAGTAGGGGTAAGGCTGTTTCCGGAGAAAGACTGGCGGAAATGCTAGGTATTAGCAGGACTGCGGTGTGGAAGCATATTAAGGCTCTTAAGGAGAAGGGATATGAGATTAGTTCGGGGAGTAACAGAGGGTATGAGCTGATTGAAAGCATCGATGTGTTTTCTACCAAGAGTGTTATGGATGAGCTGGCTGATGAGGTTAGGGGCTATACAGGCAGGATTGGGATTGAAGTAGAGGTTAGGGATGAGGTCACTTCAACCAATGCCCTCCTTAAGGATATGGCTGCAAAAGGTGCACTAGAGGGCAGGGTTCTTATAGCTAAAAGACAGATAGAGGGCAGAGGAAGGCTTGGCCGGAAATTCTTTTCACCTAAAAATGGGATTTATTTAAGTATTTTACTTCGTCCTGATATGGATTTTAGAGAGGCTATGCTCCTTACTACCATAGCGGCTGTAGCTGTGGTTGAGGCGGTAAGAGAGGTCACTGGAAGGGATACTGGTATAAAGTGGGTGAATGATGTCTACCTTGAGGGCAGGAAAATCTGTGGTATACTTACTGAGGCAGTAACTGATGTTGAAAGTGGCAGGCTTTCATACGCTGTTGTGGGCATTGGAGTCAATATTACAAAGCCATCTGAAGATGCTTTTCCTGATGAATTAAAGGATATTGCAGGCTTTGTCTATGATGATGAAGAGCCACCAAAGGGTGTGATGAGCAGGCTCTCAGCTGCTATAGTGAAGAATTACTTTAAGTATTATGAGAAACTGCCTGAGCATAGATTTATGGAGAGCTATAAGAAGTATCAGATTTTGATAAACAAAGATATATTTGTCATTACTCCTGAGGGAAAGAAAAAAGCGAGAGCTTATGGAGTTGACGATGAGGCAAGATTACTGGTAGAATATGAGGAAGGCGGAAGTGAAGCCTTGTTTACCGGTGAAGTAAGCGTCAGGGAAGCTGGCGATGAAAGGAAAAATATGCCAAAATTCAAAAAAACAAAAAGTATGATTATGCTTTTTCTATGTATTGGAGTATTAGCTTTGTTTACAGGCTGTAAGCCTGAGGATGGTAAACTTGCGAATAATATCAATTCTCTGGTTGAGAAGGTAAAAGACAAAGGTTATGTATTTATTGCAGATGATACCGAATTTGTCATAGGAGAAGATCCAACAGATAGTATAAATAAGCTTGATGCAAAGTCTGATACCTTTGAGGCACCAAGCTGTGCTATGCAGGGAGAGGACAAGGTGTATACCTACAGCGGTTTCACACTTACTGTTCACGCTGAGAGCAAAAAGGGGCCATATAAGCTTATGTCGATTCTTTTAACTGATGATAGTGTACAGACAGCAGAAGGCATATACATAGGAAAAAGCAGAAAAGATGTTGAAGAAGTCTACGGAACTAAAAAGAAAAAATTAAGTGAGTATGTCTATAAAAAGGGTGTAATGGAGCTTAGCTTTATATTTGCAAAAGATAAGGTAGTATCCATAGAGTATAGAGAAAAAGGAGAATAATATGGTTGAAGTTATATTACATGGCTGCAATGGCAGGATGGGGCAGATGCTCTCAGAATTGATTTCAAAGGATGAAGAAATGAAGGTGGTAGCTGGTATAGAGCCTTCCGGTGAGGCGAAGAATGACTACCCTGTATACAAGAGCTTTGATGAATTAAAAGAAACAGCAGATGTAATTATAGACTTTTCTACCGCTTCTGCAATTGATAGTCTTCTTGATTACTGCGAAAAGACTCATACACCGTTGGTGCTTTGTTCTACAGGACTGTCTGAGGCTCAGCTAGGAAGAGTCGAGAAACTTGCTAGGGAGTCAGCTGTCCTTGTGTCTGCCAATATGTCACTTGGTATAAATGTACTTCTTAAGCTTCTAAAAAGTGTCACCAAGACACTTTATGAAAACGGTTTTGATATAGAGATAGTTGAAAAACATCATAATCAGAAGCTTGATGCACCAAGCGGTACGGCCCTTGCACTTGCTGGTGTGATGAAGGAGGAGCTTGAGGACATTTCTTACAACCTTAACCGTACAGAGGTAAGGAAGAAGAGAGAAAGAAATGAAATCGGTATCTCAGCAGTAAGAGGTGGAACCATAGTAGGAGAACACGAAGTCATATTTGCGGGAACTGATGAAGTTATTGAGATTAAGCATACTGCGTATTCCAGAGCCATATTTGCTAAAGGTGCTATGAGTGCGGCAAAGTTTCTAAGGGGTAAAAGCGCAGGAAGGTACAGTATGTCTGATGTAATTGGCTAAGATTATGAGTAAATTAAAAAGAAACCTGATAATTTCGGGTGTGAGCTTTGTTATACTCCTTGTTTTACTTGGATTGTCAGCGTTTATAACTGCACCTCTTAAGTCAGCTCTAACTGTTGAAGCGGGTACGCCAGACCTTAAGCAGACAGATTTTTATAAGAATCCCGAGATATATGAGTTTTTGCTAAGCCACCATATACCACTTATCAATTGCAAGATGGTTACATCTATTAAGGATATTCCTCTTGATAAACCCGGTGAATATCCTGTACAGTTTTTGGTAAACGGCAATATAAATACAACCCTGTTAACTGTAGAAGATACTGAAAGCCCGGTTATAATTGCAAAGGAAGTTGTAATTGCGGCAGGAGATAGCTGTAAAAAAGAGGACTTTATAGAGAAGGTAGAGGATGCTACAAAGACCAAGGTAAAGGAGAGTGGCTTATCAGAATATAAGGGTGAAGCCGGGATATATAAGATAACTCTGACTGCCACAGATATTGCAGGCAATGTATCAGAGGAAGTAACTCATTTATATGTCCTAGATGTAAGAGAAAAGCTTACAGTAGAACTTGGAACTACCTCTCTACCTGCTGATAAGTTCATAAAATCAGACAAAACAGGGATTAGGCTTACCTATGGTAAAAAGTTTAACATTGACAAGGTCTTACAAAAATCAGGAAAATATACTGTTCCTATCAGGGCTTTGGTAAAGAAAAATGAGAAAGAGATTAAGCTTACTTTGGTGGTAAAAGACACAAAGGCTCCTGTAATTAAAGGAACCAGAGATTTAACCATATACATAGGGAGCCCTTTCTCTTATAGGGAGGGAGTAAGTGTTACGGACAATCAGCCGGGCGGTACTGCACTTTTGGTGGATGCTTCAGGAGTAAACCCCAGAAAAGAAGGGGTGTACAAGGTAACCTACCGTTCTGAGGATAAGGCTGGTAACAAGACTGTAAAGACTGTAAAGGTAACAGTTAAAAAGTCATCTAAAAGCCATGCTAAAGAAGTGGAAAAATATGTGAAAGAAACACTGGCTGAGATTACTAACAATGATATGACTGAGCTGGAGAAACTTGACAAGATATTTGAATTTTGCCATACCAAGATAAGCTACACAGGCTATTCGGATAAAAGTGATGCTATAGAAGCAGCTTATAACGGCTTTAGGACACATACCGGAGATTGCTTTACCTACTTTGCAGTATCTGAGGCGCTTATCACAGGGGCGGGATTCGAAAATATCATGGTTACAAGAGATGGGAAAGGTAGTGACCACTTCTGGAACCTAATCAAGTATAAAGATAAGTGGTATCATTTTGATACCTGTCCTCTTGCCGGCGCAGGCTCATTTAAGGCATTCATGCTTGGAGACCTTGAACTTGCAAAGTTTGACGAAGAATATGGTAAAATCAATCCTGCTAACAAGGACTACTATAATTTTGAAAAAAGTGCTTACCCTAAAAGGTCAGAGCATGGCGTGAAGGAAGATTAGCTCATATGGAGAATTTGACAGAAAAACAAGAAGAAATATTGCACTACATTGTATGTGTTTCAGGCGGCTTTATGGGTGGCTATGCACTCTTTACCAGACTAGGCAACTTTGGCTCTGCCCAGACAGGGAATCTTATTGAGATAGTACTGAATATATTCGGCAGGGACTACAAGGAAGTGGCACTTAGGTTTGCAGCCCTCCTTTTGTTCATATTTGGCAATGTCTCCTGTGCTCTGATTAAGCAGAACCTTGGCAAACTTGTACTTAAGGTATATACCTTTTGTGTTTTGTTTATCGGCTATGTTTTTCTTGCTTTTATACCCGCTGATGAAGATGCAGTCTTAGGATTGCTTCCGATTTTCTTTATGTCATCAGTGCAGTGGTTTACATTCACAGGTACCAGGAAATACAACTGCTCCACCATATTTTCAACTAATAACCTAAAGCAGATGGTCTTAGGATATACTTATTATCATCTGACTGGCAAAGAAGAAGATAGGGAAAAAGGAAAATTCTACCTTTTATCCCTAACCTTCTTTTATTCAGGAGTGTTTCTGGTGGTGGCGCTATGCCATAGATTTGGAGTAAGAGCGAGCTACTTTGGATTAATCATTATAATAATTGCGGAAATTGTGTCCATCGAAAGAGATGCTAAAAGGAGAACTTAACTATCATGCTCTCGACAGCAATATATTCGTTCATCTCACCGGTCTTTATAGCATTATCAGCAAAGATACCATATTCAAGGGCATCTTTTAGTTTGTCAAAGGAAAAGTTATTTGCCTGTTCTATGTATTTTTTTACAAAAAAAGGGGGAAGCTTGAGAAGAGAGGCTATTTCGCCGGATTTCCCTTCTGCAGCCAGATTCTTTACGTTGTAAAGCCTTGTAAAATGGTTGTTAATTAAAGACAATATCTTGACGGGTGATTCTTGCAGGCCTATTAAATCAAGATAATAGGCAATTGCATTCTCACGGTCTTTTTTACCCATGTAGTCCATTATGTCGAATATCTTGTCAGATAGCTGTCTTGTACAGACATTTTCTATATCCTCTTTTGTTACAGTTCTTTTCTCATACACATAAGAAATCAGCTTTTCAGCCTCACTAAAAAGCTCATCCATTGAAGTCCCTACGCGTACAACAAAGTATTTTGCAAGGTCAGGCGAAATTTGGATTTTATCAGCAGCAAATTTTTTGATAATGACATTAACCAAGTCTGACTCTTTCTGTACTTCAAATTCCACTGTAAGGCCTAGTTTATTTACTGCCTTATATAGCTTCGTTCTCTTATCAACCTCTGCTTCAGCAAAGATAATTACAGTGCTATCAGGGATTTTATCAATGTAGTCGGAAAGCACGTTAACAGAAGAAAAAAGCCCTGAGTTTTCAATTAGTATGCATCGGTAGTCTGTAAAAAAAGGCAGGGTTTCTGCGATTTCTATTATACCGTTTATATCAGTAACTTTACCTGTAAAAGTGCTTAGATTCATCTTATCTCCGTTTCCAAGCACTGCATTCTTTAAGGCATTTTTATAATGCCTAATCATAAATGGCTCTTCGCCAAATAGCAGGTAACAGCGCTTGAAAGCGCGGTTTTTTATATTATCATTGAGTGTTGCAAGTGACATGTTGACTCCTTTAAGTATAATATACAGACTTAATTATAAGCTTAATTTGTCAAGGTTTTGACAACTATATCCTTAATAATAATATAGGTTTCCACGGGTATTGTCAATTAAGTGGGGAGAATGATTATTGCAATAATTTATTCGAACTTTGATAATATTTAATAAGCAGAACTTATTTTAAACTTGAACAGATACAAAATTTCTGCTATAATGAGGGATAAACTTTTTAAAAATTGGGAAAATTGGAGGGAAGACAATTATGCTTAAAAAAGCAAAAAAGATTGGTTTCTTTGCATTTTTACTTATATCATTACTTTTGATTAGCCGGGACGTTAAGGCGGATATTTATGAAGGAGAAGTAATACATATAGGTGATAATGTCACAGCCCGCTTGAATAAAAAAGGTGTACTCACCATATCAGGTAAGGGTGATATGTGGAACGATACAGATGATACTAATGTGTATTACAACAAATGGTTCAATAACAAAAGAAACAGAATATACAAAGTAGTAATCAAAAGGGGTGTTACCACCATAGGAAGAAGAGCATTCAGCTATATGGAGAATATACAGAGTGTATCTATTCCGGACACTGTTAATTATATCGATACCTATGCATTTTTAAAAACTACATCACTAAAAAGTATAAAGATTCCAGCAAATGTTAAGAAAATAGGCATTCAGTCCTTTTATGAATCAGGAATTAAAAGCTGTTCTATCGGTAAGGGACTCGGTGAAATCGATGATTTTGCTTTTTCACATTGTTATAGGCTAAAATCCATTTCTATACCTAGTGGAACCAGGGCAATAGGAATGGGAGCCTTTGCGGAGTCCGGCTTAAAAACGGTGAAGATAGGCGACGATGTGAGAGAAATTAAAAAGAATGCATTTCCTGTGGTTAAAGCTACTGTTTACTCTCAAAATATAATTTTGGGAGATAATGCATTTGAGCCTCTTACAATATTCTATGCCTATAAAGGTTCATCTATAGATCAGTATGCTGCCATGAATGGGCATATAATCAATTACCTTAAAGATAAGAATGATAAAAGTAAAGAGCCAGCCAAGATAAAAGGTGTCAGGGTGTCGTCCTTAAGTAAAGGCTTTAGAGTAAGGTTTAACAGAGTAAACGGTGCAAGGGGATATGAAATAAGATACGCTGCTAACTCAGCTCTCTTGGATGCAAGCAAGACCATAACTGTAGCCAATATTTACAATGTTACAGGCCTTGAAGGTGGAAAGTCATACTATGTAAAAGTAAGGGCTTATACGATAGTTAAAGGCAAGAAAATATATGGAAAATACAGCAAAATAGTAAAATGTAAAACAAAAAAATAAATATTAGAGAATATTAAGCCATGATACAGATAAGTAATAAAATAGGCTGTATTATGGCTTATTTTCATGTATAATGGTAGGTAACAGATTAAGAATTATATTAATAGGGTTCTTAATAGTGAGAGGTATAGAAGCTAAGATAATAAGAGTATGAGGGATTTATGAATATAGTAAAAATAGGGGCACTTATTAAATATGAGCGTGTTAAACAAGACATTAGCATAGAAAAATTAGCGAAAGGAGTCTGCTCAGAGTCTGCTATAAGAAGGACTGAAGCGGGGGAAAGAGGGGCTGACTTTTTTGTGCTTGATATGATTGTAAGCAGGTTAGGCAGGTCTGATAATAAAGTTGAGCTTATGCAGGATGAAAAGGACTATGAATTGTATGAACTGAGAGAAAAACTCACTGGAGAAATTGAAAATAAAAGCTATGATAAAGCGGCTAAATTACTTGCGGAGTATGAAGCGTTAGCAGACATAGAAAGCCCTTTACATTTGCAATATATTGAAATGATAAAAGGATTTATCTCTGAAGAAAAATACAGTGATTTCATAGAGGCTGATAGAAGTTACTGTCAAGCATTAACACTAACATTGCCTGAGTTTTCTTTAGAGAAACTGGAGAATTATCTATTAGGAGAAAATGAGCTAATACTGCTTACTTTATATCTTAATAATAAAGAAAAACTGGGCGAGAATCTGCTTAAAACATATGGTATTACAATACTTGACTATATTGAGAGACATTTTTACAATGAGGAGATAAAGTGCAATTTGTACGGCAGAGTTTCATTGATTGTAGGAAACAGCTATATCAAAAATAATAGACCTGATGAGGCTTTACAGGTTATCTTAAAGGCAGAGCAAATGCTTACCGGTAACGGACTTTTGCTAAATATATCAAAGCTTTTGGAGAATATCCTTTTCATATCTAAAAACATAAATACAACATTGTACCAAGATTACAAGAAGATGCGAGATGCTTTGAAAGATTTATATGAAGAACATGGATTTGAATGGAATACTAAGGATATTAATTTGCTTACCGGATACAAGCAGAGAAATGTGAATATTATTTCAGAGATAGTTAAGCAGGAAAGGGTGATAAGAGGCATATCTCAGCAAAAACTTGCAGATGATTTGGATATAGATGTTAAGACGATTTCAAGGATAGAATGTGGTAAGGCTAAGCCTAAGCGGGGAACAATACAAAAAATACTGGATTATTTTAATATAGAGGCAGAGACTGTAGAAAGTAGGATAATAACTGACGATTTCCGCTTGCTTGATATGGAAAGGGAGATAGCAAAACTAACTACCTTTCAGAAGTATGGGGAAGCAGAGCACCTTTTTAACGAATTAAAGCGGAAAATACCCCTAGATAATAAGAAGAACAGCCAATATGTAGAGTATATGTCTACACTATTTGATCTAAGAATCAGGCAATGTGATGTTAATGAAGTAGTTGACAGATTAATAAAAGCCTTTAGTATAACAAGAGGAGAAATGGGACTTGATAATGTCGGTAGATTTGTGCCAAGTAGAGCAGAAGCTATTATAATAAATGGTATAGCAGTCTGTTATAAAGCTCTTGGTGAGGTGGATAAAAGTATAGAATTGCTTGAAAAAACGGTATTGGCTTACGAAAGAAGTAAAGTTAATATGAAATATCGTTATATACCTCTGGCGTTGCTTTATGTTACCTTATGCTTAGCTTATGAAGAAACAAATTGTTTTGAAAAAGCCATACAGTATGCGGATAAGACAATCAACTATTCTATTAGCTCACTGAGGGGAGATTTTTTAGGATTTTTGCTTGAAGAAAAAACTTATACCTTAGATAGAATGACAGGGGATAACACGAAGAGTAAGTCAAAGTACATCCAGAGCTATAGAATTAGATGTTTGATGAAGGCCAGTGAAAGACAAAAAGCCCCTTTAAGGAGGGCTTTTCAAAAGTGGTATGGGGAAGAGCTACGTTGAAAATATCAATTTACAGAAAAAACTTCCACTTTTGGTATGGTGTTTTTTAATTTGATTAGTATACTGTAGTTAAAGTGGTTTGCGCCTTTTTGAGAAAGGAGGCAGAGCCGGTAGAGCAACTCTATCAGCAATTATAATTAGGGGAAATTGATTAAAACACTATATAAAAGAGGTTTACACTATGGATAAAAAAAGAAAAGTATTTGTTATAGGATTAGTTGTCCTGATGGTGGTTTTTACAGTTGTCAATTTCGTAATAAGCAGGAACTATACCAGGGGGATAAATTCAACCAAAGAAACTGAAACTAATGTATCACAGTTTTCTGTGCCAGCAAAACAGTCTTCAAATTCATCCTCATCAGAAGAAAAAATGATACTGTCATTTGATGAGTATCAGAAGTTTTATGAATATATGGCTGAGAATTTAAGACTAAAAGGTTATGAAAAAAAGTATGAGACAGGCCACAATTTTCTGCTCTATATTCGAAAGGAATGGACATTTAACTCTCGTGACAGCCTGATTACGAAAAATTCAGATACTGTTCCTGACCCAACCTTTGAATACATTATATATGAAAACAAAGAAAGCACAAGTCAAATTAGGTTAGGTGTAAGTTTCAATGAATACTACATTGGAGATAATTTACATTCTTTTTATGCTAAGGATAATGATTTAAGCAAAATCAATAAAAAGCTGGCTGGACAGGCTGTTGGAGCAGTAATGTCATACCGCAATTTATTATTCCATGTCCAAGTCAGCCAAGAGAATGAAGCAAAGGATGTGTTAGATGATACCTTAACAGCCATAAGCAAAGAGACAATTAAGTATTTTAACTAATCTTAGCCAACCTGTGAAAATAATCCCCTATAACCCGTTTACATCCTTGCCAACCCATACTGCCCTATGTTATAATCTTTTCTTGTGAATAAAAAATAAAAGGTGGTGAGATAGTGGTAGAGTTAGACCAGTTCAAAGTTACATTAAACTCTTATGCAGAGCCATTAGTCGAAGTGAGGGATTCACTTTGACTTAACGAGCAAGAAGATGAGGCTCGAGGAGTTAAACAGACTCATATCCGAACCGGGATTTTGGGATGATGCCGAGAAGGCAAATGCTACTATGGCTGAAATATCAGGTTTAAAAAATAATATAGAAGGCTTTGACGAGCTGCAGGGGCTCTTTGATGACATAGGTGCACTTATTGAAATGGCAGAAGAAGAAAATGATGCCTCTATGATATCAGAAATAGGAGACGAACTTGAGAGATTTAAGACAGAGTTTGATTCTCTTAGAATTTCAACCCTGCTAAGCGGTCCATACGATAAAGACAATGCTATTATCACCTTACATGCGGGTGCAGGCGGTACTGAAGCCTGTGACTGGACAAGCATACTTATGAGAGCCTACACAAGGTGGGCAGAAAGCAAGGGATATAAGACAGAGGTTATCGACTATCTGGCAGGAGAAGAAGCAGGCGTAAAGTCCTGTACCATTGAAATTACGGGGACTAATGCCTATGGCTACCTAAAGAGTGAGCATGGAGTGCACCGTTTGGTTCGTATTTCACCTTTCAATGCTGCGGGAAAGAGGCAGACCTCCTTTGTATCCTGTGATGTAATGCCGGATATTGAAGATGATATAGATATCGAAATCAAAGATGAGGATATGAGAATAGATACCTTCCGTGCAAGCGGTGCAGGTGGACAGCATATCAACAAAACCTCATCTGCGATTAGAATTACACATTTCCCGTCGGGAATAGTAGTAAGCTGTCAGAATGAGCGTTCTCAGTTCCAGAATAAAGCCAAGGCTATGCAGATGTTAAAGGCAAAGCTTTATATGCTTAAACAGCAGGAAAATGAGGCTAAGGAAGCGGGTATCAGAGGAGAGCAAAAAGACATTGCCTGGGGCAGCCAGATTCGTTCCTATGTGCTTCAGCCTTATACCATGGTCAAGGATCATAGGACAAATGTAGAAATTGGCAACGCACAGGCGGTTCTTGATGGATACTTTGATCCTTTTATCAATGCATATCTAAAATGGAAGAGCATTAAAAAAGAAGATTAACTATAATAAGTCAGTATGGGAGATATTCCTGTACTGGCTTTTTTTATAGAAAATTATTAAAATTATCTGTTAGATAGACAACCCAATAAGGAATTCACTTCGCTTTGTAAGCGAAAGTTGTTTATAGAATAGGTTTAATATGGTAAAACCTACAAAGTAGAATTTTTTTTTCTAAAAAATATAGTTAAAAGTAATAAATAAGACATACATTTGCCATATAAAAGTTGGAATATGTTTATAGCTTCAGTGAAATTTGAATAATAAACTGCTATAAGGAGGCGGATTCTATGAAGGGTATTGCTAAGGTTTGTTTTAATATACTTTTGATTGTAGTATTGATTACAGTATTTACAGCCTGTAAAAATGGCAAAGATGAAGAAAAAGGAAAAAACTCAGTGAGCAAAGATATATCTGCAAGTACAAGTAGCAAAGTCCAATCTGAGAACACTGGAAATGGATCTGCAAGTACAAGTAGCAAAGTCCAATCTGAGAACACTGGAAATGGATCTGCAAGTACAAGCAGCAAGGTCCAATCTGAGGATACTGAAAGTGAAGAAACAAAGAGCAGAATGGTACGAGTAGATGGAGTGTTGTATATGGACACCGGGTATGTCCTTAGTACTTTAAAATGTGGTGTAGAAGACGGGAAAATCCTTACTAGTAATGATGAGGTTCCTGAAAAAAATGATGAATCAAACTTTGGTACAGGATATAGTTACCAAAAAGACAGTCCTATATATTTATATGTGAAGATAGATGGTAAATGGCAGGTTTTTATGCCTGTTGCAATAAGTTCTATGAATTTTCCTGAAGGAGTGGCACATTTTGAGGCTGAAATAATAGATGGCGATAAGGAAGAAATACTAGTTAAAATTACAGATTTACCAAAAGAGTTTGCTTATATTTTTGGAAATAAAAAGGTTGAAGAAATAAAGCCTTTACGGTTAGTACTCAAAGATTTAGTTATTAATAACGGTATTAGACATTTAAGAAATGTTGATTTACCGGGTAAAAGAATAGAGGTATGGTTTGATGGTGAGATAAAAGGAGATGGAGTATCAAATCCTATAGAAGTTAAAGAAGTATATGAAGTACTGGTTTCTACAGAAAAGTAACCGCAGCTTAATATCTATTGATTGATGAAAGAGAATAGTGGAATATTTCATAAAAGAGTTGTAACACTATATTAGTGAAACAGCTCTTTTTTGTATACTAAGACATTTCTTAGAATTCTCTTTTAGTACTAAAATTCTCAGCTTTATTTTAAGCAGGCTTACCTCTAAAGAATATGAGGCTAGAGAGAAAGCTAATGCTCTATAAAAATCAGTAATATTAGATAGTAAAAACCCTAAAATAAAGTATAAAACTATTAGCTTTAACACTTGCAATTAATGGTAGTCTGTGTTAATATTCTTTCTGTTACAAACAAATGACCGTTAAGGACATACAAAGTTTTGATATGGGTGGAAGAAATGGGAAAAGATAAACTCTATTTAGTTTCAGAAAGGGCTTTGCCTGAGGTTTTATTACAGGTAGTTGAAGCAAAGAAGCTGCTTGAAACCAAAAAGGTAATTACTGTAGGTGAGGCAGCAGAGGCTGTAGGCATAAGCAGAAGTTCTTTTTATAAATATAAAGATGACATTAACTATTTCTATGAAGATGCAAGAGGAAAGACAATCTCATTCCTGCTTGAAATGGAGGACAGGCAGGGATTACTTTCCGAAGTGCTTAAGGAGGTAGCCCGTTATGGGGTAAACATACTGACTATCCAACAAAGTCTACCTATCAACGGACTGGCATCTTTGTCGCTCAGCTTACAGATACTGGATGGACTGACTGATGTTACTGATATGGTCGCAAAGGTAGAAGCGATTGATGGAATTAGAAGGATGAAAATACTCGCAAGAGAATAAATTAGAGGTGAAGAATGGTAAATATAGCAATTATAGGATATGGAACTGTAGGCTCGGGAGTTTTTGAAGTTATTAATACAAACAGAGAAAGCATAGCTAAAAAGGCAGGAGAAGAGATTAAGGTCAAGAGAATCTGCGATCTTAGAGATATGCCTGGAGATCCTGCTGAGAAGCTAATTACTCATGATTTTAACGATATCTTAAATGATGATGAGATTTCTGTTGTAGTTGAGACCATGGGTGGGACCAAGCCTGCTTATGACTTTGTAAAGGCTGCTATTGAAGCAGGAAAGAGTGTGTGTACTTCTAACAAGGAGCTTGTGGCAAAGTATGGTGCAGGACTTATAAAGCTTGCAAAGGAGAAAAATGTCAACTTCTTCTTTGAGGCGAGTGTGGGAGGAGGCATCCCTGTAATAAGACCTCTTAATTATTCTCTTACAGCAGAGGAAATAATTGAAATTCAGGGCATTCTCAATGGAACCACCAACTACATTCTCACCAAGATGGATAAAGAAGGGCTTGATTATGATACTGTCTTAAAAGAGGCGCAGGCTATGGGCTATGCCGAAAGAAACCCAAGTGCTGATGTTGACGGATTTGACAGCGGTAGAAAGATAGCTATACTCACTTCCCTTGCTTATGGCAAACAGGTTGATTTTGAAGACATCCCTGTAGAGGGCATTTCTAATATAACCAAGGAAGATATGGAGTATGCCAAGTCCTTAGATGCTACTATTAAGCTAATAGGCGAAAGCAAGAAGGATAATGGAGTAGTGTATGCAAGAGTTGCTCCTGTAATGCTAAGCAGGAGTCAGCCTCTTCACAGCGTGGAAGATGTATTCAATGCCGTTTTAATAAAGGGAAACATGGTTGATGATGTTATGTTCTACGGCAGGGGAGCAGGCAAACTTCCTACTGCAAGTGCTGTAGTTGCAGATGTGGTGGAAGCAGTTAGAAATAAGGACAGACACCTTGATATAAAC
>NZ_DBHIEC010000032.1:0-17127 GCF_057250765.1 Catonella sp. | reverse complement strand
CCTACATACATAAAGCCTTTGCCAAGTTCAAGCAAGAATTTTTCAATATGAGTTATTAGGGCTTTTTCTAAATCACTTTCCATAATTGGCTTTTCTTCAGGCAATCCTAAAAATTCAAATACATACGGATCTTTTATTACATCACTTGGAGTAGCTATTTCATTTCCCTTTAGAGCTAAATCTAATACTTTTTCTTTATTTTCATCTCCACTTGATAGCAATAATCTCTCAAATAATGATGTTTTTATTTGCCTTTTTAGCTCTCTTACAGACCAATTCGCACTTACCGTTTCTTTTTCATAAAAACTTCTTTTCTTCTCATCGCTTATGGAAAGTAATTCACAATAATGTGACCAACTTAATTTTCCAGACACTGTCTGGAAAATCGGAAAACTCAAATAGAAATTTCTCATATTAAATAAGTTGGATTTTGAAAATCCCTTTCCATATTCTTTGGTAAGCCTCTTTGATAAGTCTGTTATTAACTGTTTTCCATACTCGGCTCTATCAGAATTTCCCTGTTCATCTTCTACGATAATTCGCCCAATCTCCCAATAAGTTTGAATGAGGATATTATTAACTTCTTTTGCAACACTATTTCTTGCATTATCCATCAATTCTTTAATGCTGCTATAAACATCTTTATGAATTTTATCTATTTCATTATTCATATAGCTACCACCTCTTTAATCTTTTGCGATGAACGAATATCTGCTTCCAAATTGGTCGAAGTCATACCTATGTCATTGTTTGCATAAAGATATCCAACGAATAAAATGCAAACGAAAACAATCCCTATCACAATTTTAAGAAATCTCTTTTTCATGCTATCAAAACTCCTTGTCAGATTCAGGTTTCTTTTTCAAACTTGCTGGCGGCGGACAGCAGTTATGTTGTTTACGGACGGCAAGCCCACAAGGGATAGCCGCTTTAGCGGCGCAAAGGGGGGCAGCTACCTTGACGGAACGAGGTGACGAAACATTCCCAGTCGGGCAGTTTTTTCTCTGCCGCCCGGGAATGAAGCTTCGCAGGACGCACGATACTCCCGGCTGGAGAGTACAGAAGTGCACCGTTTAGTTCCTAAAGGGTTTTTATCAGTTCGGCAAATTCTGATTTGTAAATATGATGCTTATGCTCATTTTATGTTTTTAAAAAGCATTCCATAAAAATACAAAAACGAATACACATCCCCACGCATTCCCTGTAAATTCTTTCACCATAAGCATTCCATATACAATAATCAAAACAGTAATCATCTCAATTATCCCTTTAAATGTTACTCCAATAGCTCCATGAATTAAAATGCACATAATAGCACAAACAATCGCACCCCAATTGAGCCATTTTGAATTTGTAGGATATCGTCTGTTTATCTTTTCACCTATCACCACATAATTAAAGCCCTCAAAGAACCCCCAGGCAACTGCTGTAGCTAGCATACCGATTATATTTATAGGGAAACCACTTGCAAGAACTTCTTTTGTTGTCAAAACGGTCTGAAAGGGTAAATATCTGTCACTCTGCCCCAATGAATAAGAAAATATTATATTGGGAACAAAACACAGAACGCAAAGTAAGATAGACGAAAACATTCCCCTAGTCTTTAAGCCATATGACAAAAAAGATTCTTTCCTTAAGATGGAAACAATTGTAATTCCAAAGCCTGCAAGTCCATACTGAAATGTCGCAGCCAGCAAAACGCGAGATAATATTGGAACTTTCTCATTTTTTATGAAGCCATAAATGTCTTTTTGAAATATCATAAATACCACAAAGCTTATGAGTGAAACAATCATAATGATCCAAAGGTCTATATCAAGTTCTTTCTGTTTTTCACTTAGCGTGATTTTCGCCACTCTACATCCCTCCCCTTGTAAATATATATTTCTTTTATGTCGTTTTTTTGCACTCCTTAGAATAAAGTGGTACAGCTTTAAATCTGTTAATGATATTCTACCACAGGGTAAATTGATCTTCAATATCCTGAAAAGCCCTAACTTTACCGATAAATTTTCCATCACTGGTGGCAAATACTGCAACAACCTGTTGCAGTATCTAAGCTATTTATCATAGCCATAGCCAGGAAGACCTTGAGAGACATCCAAGTGTCACTTCGAGTGCCAAATCCATTTTCTAAACTGCTATTTTGCATAAAAAAACGGTAATGATTTTTCTTCATTACCGCTTACAATGAATGTTCCCTGCGGGAATCGAACCCACAACTAGTGCTTAGGAGGCGCTTGTTATATCCATTTAACTAAGGGAACAAATGGCTTTGCCACCTCAACCATTATAATAAGGCGGGGCCGCAAAGTCAAGAGAAATTAAAAATCAGTATCTGCCTACCGTTGACACCATAAGCGAAAAAGACTATTATTCACTTAAAGATGGCATAGATATAAATCAGGAGGCAAAAGATTATGTTAAATCAGACTATTCCAATCAAAGTAAATGGTGGTGAAGCTAAACTTTATACCTATCTGCTTGATAATTCAAAGGAAATCGATATATGCAGAGAAAGGCCTTTAGCCTTAATATGTCCGGGTGGAGGCTATGGCTTCACTTCAGACAGAGAGGCCGAGGCAGTAGCCATTCAGTATCTTGCAAGAGGTTTTCATGCCTGTGTACTAAGATACAGCGTTGCCCCTGCTGAGTTCCCTCAAGCCTTGTGTGAGCTTGCCATAAGCGTTGCTCATATAAGAGAGCATGCAAAAGAATATCATGTAAATAAGGACAAAATTGTAATTGTCGGCTTTTCCGCAGGAGGGCATCTTGCGGCAAGTCTTGGTGTTTTTTGGGATAAAGAGTGGCTAAGTAAGGAAACAGGTTTATCCTGTGAAGATATCAGGCCAAATGGGCTTATTCTCTCATATCCCGTCATAACTTCAGGTACAAAGACTCATGGAGGCAGTATCACAAACCTCATGGGTAAAAAGGAGAGCCCTGAACTTAAAGAACTCCTAAGCTTAGAAAACCAGGTTACTGCCAATGTGCCTCCGACATTTATTTGGCATACACTGACTGATTCCGCTGTTCCTGTGCAGAACTCTCTTTTATTTGCTGAAGCACTGATAAACAACAAAGTGTCCGTTGAGCTGCATATTTTCCCGACAGGCGAACATGGTCTTGCCCTTGCAAATGAGGAGACTGCTGCCAAGGGGACAAATTTCGGTATAAACAAACGCTGTGAGGACTGGATGGAGCTATCCTGTAACTGGCTTCAAGGAATACCATACAGTATATAGATACCTGGCTTTAGCAAAAGACTTCTGCCCGTTACTTTGTACGGATAGAAGTCTTCTTTATTCTACAAATCCTTAACCCTCAAAGCCCTTATAGCATTGAGCACTGCAATCACCATTACGCCTACGTCTGCAAAGATAGCAAACCACATATTTGCTATGCCTACAGCACCAAGCAAGAGGCAGCCAAACTTGATTGCAAGTGCAAATACAATGTTCTGATGCACTATTCCAAGGCATTTTTTAGATATTTTAATTGCCTTTGCTATCTGCATAGGGTTGTCGTCCATCAGTACTACATCTGCTGCCTCTATGGCGGCGTCAGAGCCCATAGCCCCCATGGCTATACCTATGTCTGCCCTTGTAAGCACAGGCGCATCGTTTATTCCATCACCCACAAAGGCAAGCTTGTCCCTGTCTGACTTCCCACTTAAAAGCTCCTCAACCTTTGATACCTTGTCTGCTGGAAGAAGCTCGCTGTGTACCTCATCTACACTAAGAAGCTCTGCTGCCTGCTCTGCAGCTTTCTTTCTGTCTCCCGTTAACATTATTGTCTTTCTTACTCCGACTTTTTTTAACTCTTCTATAGCAGCCTTAGCATTAGGCTTCACTATGTCAGATATTACAATATGCCCTGAGTATTCTCCAGCAATAGCCATATGTACTATGGTTCCTGATAAATGACATTCGTGGTAAGGAATATTAAGTCTCTCCATCAGCTTTCCATTGCCTACAGCCACATCACTTCCGTCAACCTTTGCAAGTACTCCCTCTCCGCTTATCTCTTCGATATCTGTCACACGAGACCTGTCAATTTCCTTTCCATAAGCCATTTTAAGGCTCTTGCTGATTGGGTGGGAGGAGGCGCATTCTGCAAGGGCTGCATACTCTATAAGCCTAGCATTTTCCATCTCACTGTGATGAACTGCACTCACCTCAAACACTCCCTTAGTCAGAGTTCCTGTCTTGTCAAAGGCCACAATCTTAGTCTGAGACAGGGTTTCAAGGAAGTTCGAGCCTTTTACCAGTATGCCCTCCTTGCTTGCACCACCTATTCCTGCAAAGAAGCTAAGAGGTACACTTATTACTAAGGCACAGGGACAGCTTATTACAAGAAAGGTAAGTGCCCTATATACCCATACATCAAAGTCAGGGGAAAGGTTTAAGAAAAACATTCTCACAAGCGGAGGGATAAGAGCAAGTGCAAGTGCGCTATAGCATACAAAAGGAGTGTACACCATTGCAAACTTTGAAATGAACTTCTCAGACTTTGACTTTCTAGTCCCGCTATTCTCCACAAGCTCCAGTATCTTAGACACTGTAGACTCACCAAACTCCTTGGTTGTACTAACCTTTAGCACTCCATTTATATTAATACAGCCACTTATAATCTCATCACCCTCTTTAACATCTCTTGGCAGGCTCTCTCCTGTGAGTGCACTGGTATTGAGGCTTGAATTCCCCTCTATAATGACGCCGTCAAGAGGTACCTTTTCTCCGGGCTGAACTACAATTACACTTCCTATGGCTACCTCATCAGGGGATACCCGGCTAATCTGACCGTCTTCCAAAAGATTCGCATAGTCAGGGCGGATGTCCATAAGCTCGCTGATATTTTTACGGCTCCTTCTCACTGCATAGCTTTGGAAAAGCTCTCCTATCTGATAGAACAGCATAACTGCAATCGCCTCATTGTAGTCTGCACTCTTCTCATAGATAGCCAAGGCAAAGGCTCCAATTGTAGCAACTACCATCAGGAAGTTATCATCAAATACCCTCCTGTTTAGTATCCCTATTCCTGCTTTTTTAAGTATGTCATAGCCGATTATGACATATGTCACAAGGTAGAGACCTAAGTTTATCACTCCCTTAATGTGGAGCAGGTTCAGCGCCACAAGAAGGACTATTGTAATAAGTATTCTGATGAGCATTTTTTTCTGTTTCTTATTCATACATCCTCCTTTTAAGTTTCTATTTACAGTCAGTCTTAGCATTCTAGCGAGTTTATTGCCCCACTTCAGATATTATTAAATATCTATCTCACAGTCAGGCTCCACCTTCTTGCAGGCCTTAAGTACCTCTTTCATAACAGCCTTTTCATTCTGTCCGTCTTCAAACTCAACAAGCATCTTCTGAGCCATAAAATTCACTGAAGCATCCTTTACTCCGGCAGTCTTCTTTGCCACATCCTCCATAAGGTTGGCACAGTTAGCGCAATCAACTTCGATTTCATAGGTTTTCTTCATAATAATCTCCCTTCATCAGCTTTTTTATTAAACGATTAAATATATGTTTAATTGTCATCACTATACTATCACTCTTCTTTCATCTTGTCAAGCTGATTTACCAAAACTTATCTTAGTGCATAACCCTTCGTTTTATCAAAAATATTCCTCTAGCATACTCTCTTGGTAGGCCGCACGCCCCTCTTCTCTCATAAGCTCTGCAATTTTAAGGAGGGCAGCATCCCTAACTCCGTCCAGCTTTTTAATTCTTTGGTTTGTAAGCTTCTCTTCCGACATATACTTTAGATATATGTCCGGTTCATACTTCCAAAAGGTCAGCCTATCTCCATATCTTTTCTTAAGTCTTTCGGCTATAAGAAGGCCTTCAGGATCAAAGTCTCCTGCATAAGAAAATACTATATTTTTGTCAAACAGGTCTAAAAGCATAAATACTGCCCTTCTTATCTGTCCATAGCTGCATACGAAGGACTTTTCCGGAAAACGGCTTATAAGTATGGAAAATACTGCCGGATTCTCAACTATATATATCCTTCTATCTACGCTGTTTGTGAATGTTTCTTCCAGATTCGCAAGTGTAAGCAGGCTTAACTTAACCGGTTCTTTCTGATGAAGAAAGCCTTCCATCCCCTTATGCAAACTACCATCCACGCATCTTCCTCTTATTCCGTAAGCTATTACATCATTTGACAGAGTATCCTTTATAAGTCCTGCCTTAAACAACACATTACTCCTGTTCTCAGCTTCTGATAAATCATCCTCATATCCGAAGCGAAAATAATCTCTAAGAAATGCTGTAAGAAGATTCCCTGCCAAGGTGTTATCATCAAAGAAATGCGGATTCCCGGCAGCTTGTGCGGCAAACACAGCAAGAAGTTCTTTCTTTTTACCTCCCTGAAAGTAAGGCAGCATAGGAATTGCTTTAATTAGCTTTTGTAAAATAATCTTAAGCTCGTTTTTATCTGCATTGTAGCTCCTTGCAATGACCACTGCACCATCTGCACCTGTGCAAAATACCCCTGTTAACCACTCCTTTATATACGCTTTATCTGTATATCCCGTTAGTTCTGCCAGATATTCTGCCCTTTTGCCCACGTCCTCTTCGCTCTTTTCTTTATTGGTACGAAGCTTTATCCCAAAGTAGTGGGTAATTATATCTAGGGTAGTTAGACTACTAAATCTGCTTTTTTGTAATGCCTTTTCAAATGATTTTGCAGAAACTCTTACCTCTTCTTCTGATGTAAAGTCCTTCATCAAAAAGTTTGATATATCCTCTTTATCACCCGTGCTAAGTCCTATAAGCACTGCTATCCCGCCTATCTTTCCATGACTTTCATATTTCTTTTTAAATTCATTAAATAGCTTTTCATAGACGGGTTTTTTCTTAAAATACTCTACCGCTTCATTTATCTCAGACAAAATTAGCCCCTTTCACTTATACCGTCAACCAACTCTCTCCTTGTTCCATTCCATCTATATCTGATAACTGTTACATACTTAGCATTTTCAGGTCTTACAAGCTGATATATGGCTAGAGCAGGAACAGTATCATAATCTCCCCACAGACTTTGTGAGTTAATCACGAAGTTGAACTCAAACTCCGACATCAGCCTAAACATATCCCTGATATTGGTCTCGTCAACTCCTGCAAAGGCCTCATCCAGCGCCACGAGTCTAGGCGCATCTTCTCTTGCTCCCTGGTACTTGGCAACAACAGCAGAGAACAGCGGCACATACATGGCCATAGCCTTCTCTCCACCACTAAAGGTAAAGAATACCCTATCTGTTAACTCCTTCTTGTTCTCTCCTGCCCTCTGATACATCAAAGTAAACTCATACCATTTTCTATAGTCAAGTATATCCCTTATTACCGCATAAAAGCTCTTCATTCCGCCAGATTCTTCTGCTGCCTTCTTTGCTTCATTTATCTTAGAGCGAAAATGCCCCGACAGATTTGCGGAGTCCTCAGGTCTAAGTATCTCCTCATCCCTCATAAGTATATCAACCAGTACCTTCGTCCCAAGCTCCTCTTCCTTTTCTGCCTTTTTGGGCTTCCAAGCAAGGCTTAAGGTTAAACCGCTGGAGGTTTCCATTGATTCCATCAAGAGTTTAATCTTTCCTACCCATTTTTCTGCAAGACGAATCTTTGCCCTTATCTTCCTACCCACAGTCCCTATCAATATGTCTTCATATATTTCCCTGTCGCTTTCCTTAAGGATGTTATAAAGCTCCAAGACCTCACCATCAAGTGCACTTACAAGGCCACCGAATTTTACCTGGCTTCCCTTGTATTTTGCGGAGATATCAAGCCTTTTCACGTTTTTAACACTGCCGTAGTCCACAGTTTCCCCTGTAAATAGATATCTCATATTTACGTTATATCTGGTAAGTCCTCCCCTGTATTTATGGAAGGTTTCCTGCAATCTTCCAAATACATCTTCCTGCCTTGTATCGCCCACCGCCTCTCTTAGGCTTAGTCTAAGCCTTTCTGCAAGCTTTAACACATCTTCACTTAGATCTAGTACCTCTACAAGCCCTAACTTTAGCTCATCCTTAAAGGCTCTTTCCATATCATCTCTATGTTTTAGTTTTGACTCAAGCTGTGGCTTAAATCCTTCAAGACTCTTTTCGATGTCAGCTTCTTCCTGTTTTCTCCTTCCAAGTGTCATAGAGGCTTCCGTTCTTACCGGCGGTATCTCATTAAGCCTTTTTTCTATACTGTCAATCCTATCCTTTATCTTATCATAATCAGTAAGCTTTAACTGCTCCCTTACCGAATCAAGCCTTGCTCTTACGTCCTTAAGCTCCGCCCTGTCTGTAGAGAGTTCATAGCGTATATTGTCAAGGTACTCTTCTACCTCAAGAAGATTTGTCTCCTTCAAGCATATCAAGTCAAGCTTTGCAAGGTATCCTTTGTGTGAAGAAGATAGATTAACAAGCAGAACTCTATAATCCTCAAGGGCTGTATTAAGTTCTTCAAACAGGCGAAGGTTTGCCTTTACATAGCATTTTCCACAGGCTTCACTGGCTGCAAGCCTTATTTCATCCAAAGCTTTTTTCTCCCTGTCTAGCTCTGTTTTAAGCCTTGCTATATCCTCTAATATCCCCCTAAGCCTTTCCCTTACTTTATTTAATTCTCCAAGGGCTGTATTCATACTGTCAGGCTTTGGAAAACTCTCCCATTCCTTATTAAGCTCTTCCTCCCTAGCCTGTATTATCCTAAGATTTTCTTCCTTAAGCCTTATTTCCTCCTGTAAATTCCTAATATCATTCTCAAGCTCATTTATTTTTTTAATCCTGTAGTTTTCTCTGGAAAGTACACCTATAAAGCTTGCTTTATAGCCTCCCGTGGTTTTTCCCTCTATTACTCCAAGTCCATAGCTTCCGTTTTCACCTATCCAAGTTCCGCTATTTTCGGTTTTCTTTAAGGAAATGCTTGAAAGAGCTGCATTTATCTTAAAATTTGAGAAGATATTATTATACTCTTCCTCGATTTCAAATTTGTTAAGTATATTATCATTTACAGCCTTAACATCATCAAATATATACCTGTCACCAACTCCCTTGTCAAAAGCTAATACCTTTTCCCTATCCTTACCCGAAACTATGATAGCATCAAGGATTCCCATGTCAAACAGAGCCTCTTCAAGACTGTTTCTCTCGTCTTCCGCAAGGTTTGCTGCAAAGTCCACCGTCTTATAAAAGTTTAAGAATTCAATGCCCTCTGACCTTAGTTTTTCTCTATTTTTTATTACACTTTCCGCTCTTAATGGCTCAGGGTCTTTTTTATTCTGCCACTCTAATAATTCGTTCTCCTTACCTTTTATTTCTTCTTTAAGAGCCTGGATCTCATTACCTATTCTTAGCTTCTTCTCAAAGATTTCTCCATAAACTCTTTCATAAGCGGGCTTTACGATATTTTTTATATCAAAATAATTCTTGTTCTCGTCATAGTATTCTATTTCTCTTTCTATACTCTGTAAATGTGCAGTATCGACATGTAGCTCTACATTCCCCTTTTCCCAGGCATATACCTCCTCCGTAAGCCTTTGCTTTTCATCATGTAAGAGTGTCTCACACTGCCTCTCAGTCTTTTCTAAATCATCCTGCCTACTCTTATATTCATCAAAGACTTTTAGGACTCTGTCATATTTATCACTTTGTTTTGCCTCCTCTTCAAGAAGCCTCTTTCCTTCCTTTGCCTTTAACGCATAGTCTTCAAAGGTCTTGGTGTGAGGCTCAAAAGAATATTTTTCATTTTTATTCTTTTCAAACTCCTCCCTCATAAAAGCAAAATCATCAAAAGGTACTGACTCAAGTTCATCATCCATATCATTAAGGATAGACTCACAAGCCTCCCACAACGATTCCGCCTCATCTTTATCTTCTCTAATCTCCTTTTGTAAGCTTCTTTCCCTTTCCTTCTTATCCTCTTCCCTCTTTTCTTTATCCTTTATGGTATCTTCCAAAGACAGGGCTTTGCCTTCAAGTCTTCCTTCATTTTCCTTAAGCTTTACTATCTCTTCACTTCCTAAGGAGTTTTTCTCTTCCCTTAATCTGTTTTCTTCACTCTCAAGCTCTTTTAACGCAGTGTCTTTTGATTCAATCTCCCTTTTTACGTCTTCAAGCCTCTTTTGGCTCTCTGTTTCTTCTTTTTTAAGTTTCTTGTAATCACCTTCCGCTTCCAAAAGATAGCCTGCCTTGTTAAAAAGCACAACTTCGTTATATAGCTTATATACTTTTTCTATCTGCTTCGCCGAAGCGAGGCTATCCTGCAGATTCTCGAGGTTTAGCTTAGTCTCATCCATCTTCTCAATTGCATCTGACATAGGCTTTAAGTCATCATCTGAAAGAGGCTGCAAAGAACCGCTAAGTATCTCACTTATAAGGGTGGGCTTGAGGTCTTTAGACAGCTTTGGCGCTCTAAGCCTTATAAGTATATCTATAAGTTCCTTATATTCATCTTCATTTTCAAATCCAAAAAGTGTCTTATTTACCGCAGTCAAGTACTCACTCTGGCTCTCCATCACCCTTCCGCCCTCTGCTAACTTGTTTTTAAGCTCAGTCTTTGAAAGGGTAATCTTGCCATCCATTTCCTTGTACAAAAGTATATCTTTCCCTATTCTTCTGCTGTCAGTAATCTGAAAATACCACGACTCTAAGGATTTATTTCTTCTTGCTCTTATACCTATACCAAATGAAGCATACTCTTCATTTTCTTCTCTTTTAAGCTCCATATAGAGATAACCTGTGCGCTCTTGTCTGTCATCATCCTCTTCAAGAAGATAGTTCTCCATTTTCCTTGCCTTTGTACCAAAGGCATCAAGCCTCTCAGGCCTCATATTCCCATCTAAAAGCAGTGGGATGAGGCTCTGCATGGTTACAGACTTACCTGAGCCATTCGCTCCCCTAAGGAGCATCCTCCCATCATCAAACACAAATTCCTCGTCATCATAATACCAAAAATCCACAAGACCTACTCTGTTTATCTTCCAGTTGCTATTCATCTGCCTCTCCTTACTTTTCCTATTCCACACCGCTACACCAAACTTATTGCTAAGAGTGCAAACCTCTTCACTTATAACTGCTGCTTTTTACTATATCTATACAGTGTCCGTCTACACATCTGTTGCTAAATAATCCTTTGGATATCTTCCTGCCACCTTACCTACGATTGGATTGATTCTTACATCGCCGCCAATATACTCTACAAATTGAAGCTCCTTCATATACTCTGCTGCCACAGTGCATATTTCCTTAGTTGTCATATCTCTGTAGGTCTTTGCAAATCCGCTTCCATACAGCCTCTTCGTTTCCTCAATCAATTCATCAAAGCTTTCTAGCGATAAAATAATGCTTTCATCTATACCCGGTGTAAGTTTATTTTCATCTATTCTCTTAAGAATCAGGTCATTTACAAGGAGCACTATATCAGACAAAGTATTATCCTCAGGAAATGACCTCCCAAGCCTTGAACCCTCATTTAGCACCAGGAATGCGCTTGATTTATGCAAATGAAGACTGCAGTCAAACAGTCCCTCAAAGTCATCTGCTATTATTCCCCTGAAATTTCTTATATAGTTAAAATCCTCTTCCGTCTCTTCATTCCTATAAAGCCCCGGCGAGAGCAACAGCTTTCTGTAGACTCTCTGCCTGCGCACTATTCCCCTGTCTTCGTTAGTATCTATAAAGTCTCCCTCTTCAAATTCAGATATGGACGTAAAGTTTGATATGTCCTTAGTGAAATTCCTTACAAAATACCTGGATGCTCCTGTATTTTCATATAGCACTTCACTTACCCCATCCTTAGCAAAGTCTTCTTCATTTCCATCGTTAAGCTCTAATATTCCTGATGAGACCAGATACTTCATAACTTTGACAAGATACTTTCTACTCCTGTAGACCGTCCAGTCAATCTGCTCCACCTCTACTGTTGTCTGTATGTATTCTGTAAGCTCTGAAAGGACAAACTGCTCTCCCATATCCTTTTCTTCTAAAAACATAAGGGTAGTCAGGAAAATCACATATTCCATCTTGTCGCCAAATTCCCTTATTCCCATCCAGCTTTCAGCTACAGCGGGGATTTTCTCAAGCTTTATAAGATATGGATTGACAATCACCTGAAATCCAAGCTTCTCTATCAAAAACTGCTTAAACTTAGGCAACTCATCTCTTATAGTGTAATACAGCTCCCTATCCTTTGACTTTAATATCCATCTTTTACTAAGCAATACTTCCAACGCTTTCATCTATTTCATCCTCAAATATAATTTCATAAGACGGCATATACAACACTCCGTCTTCACTTTTAATCTCACACATTTCATCCTTAACAGGGTATATTAGCCTAAACCTTTTACCCTCTTCAGTCTTAGCCCTGCCATCTTTATTTTCCAGGGCCTTTGATATCCAAGTTAAGAATACGTCCCTCACAAAAGGAGTTATCTCAGGTAAGTCCTTAAATACAAGCTTTCCGTCTTTTATATAGCTTTTTAAGAGCTCTCTTTCAGCTGCAAGCTTTTCTATGGTTGCAAGCCTAAGTTCTTCTTTTTCCTTATAGTTATCCTTAATTCCGCTTCTTTTTGCCTTTTCCCTATAAGTCCTAACCCTTGGTATAACAGTTTTTATAGAAGCCTTTTCTTCATATACTCCGCTGTTTATGCTCTCTGTCTGCCTTTCTTCTATTCCCTTTAAGTGAAGTACTGTCTCTGTACCAAAGACAAGTCCTGCAAAGCAGTGAGCTTCATTTATATCCTCACATTCATAAAATATCTCTGCCAGCTTTTTATATTCTTCCCTCCTGTTGGCACTGCTGCCCCCGCTC
Source organism: Catonella sp. (assembly GCF_057250765.1). Taxonomy (NCBI): domain Bacteria; kingdom Bacillati; phylum Bacillota; class Clostridia; order Lachnospirales; family Lachnospiraceae; genus Catonella; species Catonella sp. The sequence continues at coordinate 4,318 of NZ_DBHIEC010000032.1, read as the reverse complement.
TCGCTTATCCTCGCTGCATAACCCGTTATTTTGCGGATTATCTCATTGGTTGTATCAAATACCTTAACTACCTCTGACTCTTTGCTACTATCACTTACAAACCAGTCCTTAATACTCTTAAATCTTCCCTCTATATTATCAAGAATTATCGCCGTATCCACAACAGCCTCAAGCCTCGGTATTGATAGTTCATACTGAAATATCCTGTTAATAAGCGACTCTATTGTTGTTTCCTCAAACCCCTTGATGATAGCCTCAATAATCCCTACATTTGTCTGGAGCCCCTTTACAAAATTCCTCAAATATTCAATCAATCTATCCTTAAACACCAAAAATTCCTTTGTACGCATGAGGTTTTCAGCCTTTACACTGTTTAGCTCTCTCATATAGTCCTGATAGTTCTGATTAAGCCTCTTAAAGTCATTGTTTAAATCATTCCAATACGAATACAGCTTCTCATCATCTTCCTCTAACATCGAAGGAAGATTTGCAAGGCTCATCCTTATTCTTTCAAGCAGGCTAGGCTCTAAGGAAGAGCTTTCTATGAAGAGATTCTCAATCCTTATTATCATTCGCTCTATTTCTACTGCTGTCTCGGATAGCTGATAACGGAATTTTTTATTGGCAAATTCTTCCAGAGTTGCTGCCCTTCTTGTATCCTGCATAGCTAGAAGATTGCCCCATTCAGTGAGAGTCTTTAAGTCCTGCTTACACTGTTCTAAGTTGTATTCTGCAAAATATGCATCTTCTTTTAGTTCCTCAAAAACCTCTTCCTGATATAACCAATATTTCAATTTCTCATAATTTAAATAAAAAAGCCTGATAATGGGGCGGTACCTGTCGGAATTATCCACATTCAGATACTTCGCCTCCACTACAGGCTTCTTAATAATCTCACTGACCTTCATAAGCGTTTCCCTTCTCAAGTTATATAAACTCTTAACTAATCATACGCTTATTATATGGCAAATACCTTGGTTTTACAACATAACTTTAGAGCCTATTTTCTAAACTTTGTTTTAGCTTAGCTTACCAGACTTATCTTTCTTGTAATTTCCCTAAAAATGTGCCACTATAGTAATAACAACTTTTTAAGGAGTTACTATGGGAAAAATATTTATAGCTGATGATGAAAAGAATATCAGGGATTTACTTGGCAAATTCCTCGAAGATGCAGGGCACGAGGTCAGGCTTTTTGAAAATGGAGATTCTCTCCTCACAGAGCTTGATAATTCAGTCCCTGATATAGTTGTATTGGATGTAATGATGCCGGGGATTGACGGTTTTACCGCTTGCAGCAGGATAAGGAAAGCCTATCCGGACATCACCATTCTCCTACTTACTGCAAGGGATACGGATGCGGACTTTATGACAGGCTTTATGGCAGGCTGTGATGACTATCTCACCAAGCCTTTTTCACCGCTTAAGCTAACACTCAAGGTAAATGCAATACTAAGTAAGCTTGGCAAGGCAGAGACCGAAAGAGGCTTGGATGTCAAAAGCTTCGGAGACCTCTCCCTTGATGCCTCCTCATTTTCCAGTAAGGTTCTTAACAATGAGCTTAAGCTCACTAAGACTGAGTTTCAGGTGCTTTCCCTCTTGCTTTCCACCCCTGAAAAGGCAGTATCAAGGGATAAACTCCTTTCCGATATCTGGGGCTACAGTGAGGTCGAAACAAGGGTTACTGACGATACTATGAAGAGACTTAGGAAAAAGCTAAAAGATGCAGGAAGCAGAGTTCACATAGAAACTATCTGGGGCTTTGGCTTCAAGCTGACCTTATCGGAGGGAGTATGAAAAAGAAAAAACTATTACACAGAATCTTTGTTGTACCCTCATTTATAGTATTATTTTCGCTTCTTGCCGTATTTATCCTCTTTCAGGTTATTTCTGACCAGTATATAAAGGCACTTACAAGTGATGCCCTCAAAAATGAAATGGACAATATAGGAAGCGTAACCTTTTTTGCTGAAAGTGAGGATGAAGAAGGCGAAGAAACTGAAGATACAGCCCTCATTGTGCCTGTCATGCACCTCGTTATAGATAAAGGCGGCAATCTCGTCTTCCCCGCGCCACCTTGGTACTACGATTATGAGGTAAAGACAGCAAAAGCTCTCTCTGAAATGATAGCGGATAGCCCTGACTCCTACAAGGATTCCCACCACAAGCTGAATGTGAATGACAATATTTATCTGGTTCAGGCAAGGGACTATAAGGGAGTTATTGAAAATGATGTCTTCGTTCCCGATGCGGAAAGTAAGGATAGCAAGGACTACTATGTACTCTTTTATATCAATATCACACCTATGCAAAAGTTCATAGACAGGGTCAATCTGGTGCTTATGGCAGCCCTTGTGCTCTCTGGCATTGGCTCCATTTTCTTTCTCTTCCTTACCACAAGGAAGGCTAATAAGGACTTTGAGGCTCTTAAAAGCTACCTCCTTTCTATCGGTAAGCAAGACAGGGAAAGGGTTGCAAGTCCCGAGTCCAATTACTCTGAGATAGAGGCTGTTATAACCACAGTGAATGAAATGTCTGAAATGCTTGCGGAAAGTGAAAACATACAAAAGAGATTTTTTCAAAATGCCTCCCACGAGCTTAAAACTCCTCTAATGTCCATTCAGGGCTATGCAGAGGGGATTAAGTACCATGTCATACCTAAAGAGGAGGCAACAGATGTCATCCTAAAGGAAAGCGCAAAAATGGCTGACCTTATCAATGAAATCCTCTTCCTTTCCAAGATGGAGGCTTGCGAGCCTGAATTTGAAGATGTAGATATATCGGCAATTATCGCTGAAGCGGCAGATAATTTCAGGCTTATGGCTAAAGAAAAAAATGTAAATATCATCTGTGAAACCAAGACAGCATCAATCGTATCTGCTGACGTTAAGCTAATTGAGAGGCTTATATCCAATCTTCTTTCAAATGGGATAAGATATGCAAAATCAGAGATTAAACTCTCTTGTGAAGCTTCTGATAAAGAGACGATTATTAAGGTTTCTGATGATGGAGACGGCATAGACAAAGAGGATATTCCACATATTTTTGAGAGGTTTTATAAGGGAAAGGGAGGTAAGTTTGGCATAGGGCTTTCTATGGCAAGCGATATTGCAAAGCTACACAAAGGCAGGCTGGAAGTGGATTCCGGGGAAAATGGAACTGTATTTACTCTCACTTTGCCACAGATTTCCCACACTTTTTCCTAGAACTCCTTACATTTTTAAGGAGATTTTACCTGAATTTCTAAGTTATACTACAGACAGATAAAGGATAACACCTAAGTTATCAAGAATAACGTGGATATAGAAAGGACGGTAAATATTATGAAAAAATTAGCGATTTTATTAGTAGCAGGAAGTTTGATTGTATCAGGAGCAGCTTCCGGATTAAGCACAGCTCGTGCGGCTGAGGAAAAGAAACCTTCAAGTAACAAAATGGTAGATAAGGATATGGATTTTATGGAAACCGATGAAGATTTCTTTGCTTATCCAAGTGATATGCCATCTAAGGCTGATCAGATGAAGGCCCTTGAGAACTTCTTAAAAAATGATGGCAAGCTCACACAGGCTGAAAAGCAGTCCTTGACCGAGAACTACAAGAAGCTCTTAACCACACTTGAGAACATCGACAAAACCTACGAACAGATAGATACGGTTACAAATAAGCTTACCAACAACTGGGAGATAGAAGATAAGTTTGATGTTCTTTCCAACAAGCATGTAAAGCTTTGGAACAAGATATATGATAATGCAACTGATGAGGATCTTGAGATAGAAGATAATATAGAGTTTATCAAGTCTTCAAAGGCTCTTACCGACAAGGAAAAAGAAACTCTTATCAAGACTCAGAAAGAAATCGATGCTCTCGTTGTAGAATATGACAAGCTCTATAACAAGGTTGAAAAGGCTACAAAGGAACTTAATGCTAAGCTTGACTCTCTGTATGAGGATTCAGAGAAGCTTACGGATAAAATGCAGCCTTTAGCAGACAAACTCGGCAAGAAATTCAAAGAAAACTTTGGTTTCTGCGATGTAATGGCTTACTAGCCTTAACCTCTAAGGGATAATGTGGGTGTTAACGGATAGCAAATTCTCTTACAAATACCTCCTAACAGAGTTATATACCGTTAACACCTGTATTATAAAAAATGTATGTGGAAAATACAGTAACAAGGGTTACGCCTTATCTTAGGGCGTAACCCTTGGTTTGTCCTATAATTGACTTCTACTCTTGTCTTAAAGCATTTCGTATGCGATAATGTATATGATACAAGTGTCAAAAGTATAAAAATTCGATGCAAGCTTGCTTGCAAGAGAAT
>NZ_DBHIEC010000031.1:0-17229 GCF_057250765.1 Catonella sp. | reverse complement strand
AAAAAGAAAAAAAGGAAAAACATTTTTTGTGTCTACTTTTCTTGACTGCTACAAAACGATATTCAGACTTTGATAAAACGGTAATAAAATGATATTCAGACTTTGATAAAACGGTAATAAAATAAAGTTTAGACTTTGACAGAACGGTAATTTATAGATATAATAACTTTGATAAAACGGTAATGAAATAAATTATGAATACAGAAAATCAGCCTATTGCGGAGGTTAAATATGTTTAAAAGAAAAGCGTTTGAAAAGTTGAAATATTGGAAAGAAAAAAAGGCTCCTAAGTATGCTGTACTTTTGGAGGGCGCAAGGCGCGTGGGTAAATCTACAATTGCAGAAGAATTTGCGAAGAGGGAATATAAGTCATATATAAAGATTGACTTTGCAAATGTAAGAAAAGAAATTCTTGATGTGTTTGAGGATATTGCAGAACCTGATATATTTTTTCTTAGATTGCAGACTGCTACAGGGATTAAACTGCATAAAAGGGAATCAGTAATTATATTTGATGAAATTCAACTTATGCCCAAGGTACGTCAGGCTATTAAATATCTGGTAGCAGATGGGAGATATGATTATATTGAGACAGGCTCATTGATAAGCATAAAAAAGAATGTTAAAGACATAGTTATTCCATCCGAGGAGATAAAAATACAGGTATATCCTATGGACTATGAGGAGTTTATGTGGGCAACCGGGAACGAAACCTATCAGGTTTTGAAAGAACTATATAAACGAGGAAAGGCAGTCGGAAATTCCCTAAATAGAAAACTAATGCGGGATTTTAGGGTGTATATGGCGGTAGGGGGAATGCCACAGGCGGTAGCAGCGTATGTAGAAGGGGAAAATTTTACTGAAATAGATGAGGTAAAGAGAGAGATAATCAACCTTTATAAAGATGATTTTTTTAAGATTGATGGTACAGGGCTGATAGGGAGAATGTATGAGAGTGTTCCTACACAGCTTGCAACAGATAAGAGAAGTTATGTAATATCAGCTGCTACGGGCAAAAAGAAGGTTGATAAAGATATAGAAAGATTGTACAACATGCTGGATTCAAAGACAGTACTGCCTTGTTACAATGTTCTTAACCCAAGTGTTACGCTATCTCAAACCATGGATAACCAGACATTTAAGTTATATTTGGCAGATACAGGGCTGTTTACAACTATGATATTTAGTTCATCAGGAGAAGCTGGTGAGAATATTTACACAAAGCTTTTAAGTGATTCTCTTCCGGCGGATCTTGGATATCTATATGAGAATGCAGTAGCTCAGGTGATAAATGCCGCAGAACGACCTCTTTACTACCATACTTGGAGAAAGGATAATGTTACGCGTTACTTTGAAATTGATTTTCTTGTTGCATCAAAAACAAAAATAGTACCTATTGAGGTCAAATCTTCCGGACTTGGAATGCACAAATCAATCACAGAATTTCAGAGAAAGTACTCGAAAAATACTGCGGCGCCAATTTTACTATCGCAAAAGGATGTAGGTCAGGCTGAAATGTTGAAACTGTATCCAATTTATATGTTGCCGTACATACTTGAAGACTTATAAATACAGTAATAATAGCTTAATACATACCTATACAACTTGTGATATTTACAACAAAGTTTGATGTATGATATTATAGGACAGAAATTCACGCACTCTGAATATATGGTACTGCTACGGACTGTCTGGCTGATAGGGCAAATCACAGGAGATGCGTAATAATTTGAGAAAGATTTAGGAGATAATATGAATCTACTTACAGCAGAAAATTTATCGAAAAGCTACAACACAGATAAGATACTTTTTGATAATATTTCTTTGGGCATAAACGAAGGCGACAAAATAGGCCTTATAGGGATAAATGGAACAGGCAAGTCCACCCTTCTTAAGATACTTGCAGGAGAAGAGGAGGCAGACAGTGGCAAGCTAACCAAGGGGAATGCTGTCCGCATAGCCTATCTCCCGCAGAATCCTGAGTTTGACGAGGGTGAAAGCGTTATTTCGGAGGTAATAAAGGGGAAAAAGGCTAAAAATGAATTCTGGGACATCGAGGGAGAGGCAAGGAGCCTGCTTGCAAAATTTGAAATAGAGGATGTGGAGGCCAAGGTAGGCACACTTTCAGGCGGTCAGAAAAAGAGGGCTGCCCTTGTGCGTACCCTCCTTGATGATGCAGACATCCTCATCCTTGATGAGCCTACCAACCACCTGGATACAGCCATGTCTGAGTGGCTTGAAGACCATCTTAAGAAGATGAAACAGGCCCTCCTCATCATCACCCACGACAGATATTTCCTTGACCAGGTGACAAACAGGATAGTTGAGCTAACTCATGGCAAGCTTTATTCATACGTGGGAGGCTATATGAAGTACCTCGAGCTTAAGGCAGAGCGTGAGGAAATGGAGATAGCCACCGAAAGGAAGAATGCCGCCCTCTTTAAGAAAGACCTTGCTTGGATGATGAGGGGTGCAAGAGCCCGTTCAACCAAGCAGAAGGCCCATATAGAGCGTTTTGAGGAACTTAAAAACAGGGATAAGATTGTAGTGGATAAAGAAATTGTGGTTGATTCAGTATCAAGCCGCCTCGGTAAGCAGATAATTGAGATTGAAAATATTTCAAAGGCTTACGGAGACAAGACATTGTTTGCTGATTTCACATATCTCTTTAGAAGGATTGACAGAATAGGAATTATTGGGAAAAACGGCTCAGGCAAGTCAACCCTTCTTAAGACTATTTTAGGAGAAGTAGCACCTGACAGTGGAAACATTATCATCGGTCAGACAGCGAAGATAGGCTATTTTTCTCAGGACTCAGGAGAGCTTGACCCAAGTCAGACCGTAATAGAGTCAGCAAAAGACATAGCAGAGTATGTGCAGACGAAGGATGGAACCATATCGGCTGGCAAGATGCTTGAGCGCTTCCTCTTTGAAGGTGCTATGCAGTATACCAAAATCGAGAAGCTTTCAGGTGGAGAAAGAAGAAGGCTTGCCCTCTTACATACCCTCATTTCTGCTCCCAATATACTTATCTTAGACGAGCCTACCAATGACCTTGATATCACTACTCTCTCAATCCTTGAGGACTATCTTGATAACTTTGATGGAGTGGTTATAACAGTTTCTCACGACAGATATTTCCTTGACAGGGTGGCAAACAGGATATTCTCCTTTGAAAATGGTCTTATTAAGATATATGAGGGAGGATATAGCGATTATCTCTTAAAAGCAGAACCACAGTTTGAAGAGGTAAAGACAGAGAAAAAGGAAAGCGATGCAAAAAAAGACTGGAAGGCAAACAAGGCACCTAAGCTTAAGTTTACCTATGCTGAGCAGAAGGAATTTGACACCATAGACGAGGACATTGAAAAGTTGAATGAAAGTCTTGCAAAGTTAGATGAAGAAATAGCAGAAAATGCCTCGAGATACAGCAAACTTGAGGAGCTTATGGCTGAAAAAGAAAGCCTTGAAAAAGAGCTTTGCCATAAGGAAGAAAGATGGATATACCTTACAGAGCTAAATGAGAAGATAAGGGCAGGGGGTAAATAATATGCAGGTGACATCATTTGTACTTAAGATAATTGCAATTATATCTATGCTTATAGACCACATGGCGGTTGCTCTTTATGAGGTTATTCCCGGCGACATGTGGGACATTTATGATGTTGGCAGATGGATAGGAAGGACTGCATTTCCTCTATTTTGCTTCATGATAGTTGAGGGATATTATCATACAAGGAATAAATGGAGGTATTTAGGCAGCTTAATTTTTCTTGCAATTATTTCAGAGATACCTTTTGACGCATTGATAGCCAATAACGGCTTCGTCCTAGAATACAGCTCGCAAAACGTGTTTTTCACCCTTGCCCTGGGACTCTTTGCCATTATTATAATTGACGGAGTAAATGAGAAGGTTAAAAATATCTTTTTAAGTAAAATACTTCAGCTTGCGGCTGTCTTGGTGATTCTTGTCAGCTCGCTTCAACTTTCTGCTGACTACGGTATAGTAGGGGTAGTGCTTATTTTATTCATCTATTATTTTGAAAAAATGCAGGCAGGTCTTGCTAAGATAAATGAAAAATTTGCCTCTGATAAGACTAAATTCGTACTTGCGGGAATAGCTGTTCTTATTTGGCTTGTCAGTTACGACTTTCTTGCAGGAAGGGTAAGTGAAAGTTTTGGCTTCCCGGCTGTTGTCCTTATTATGCTTTACAACGGGCAGAGAGGGAGCTACAAGATACCTAAGTATGTATTTTACTTCTTCTATCCTGTCCACCTTATAGTGCTTTGCCTGATTAGAAAAGCCTTGGTAGGATACTAGCTATGGGAAATGAACTAAAATTCGTGCTCGCCTCTCTTAGTGGCCTGCCTGAAAAGGAGAAGGGCTTTGTCAGGAAAATGCTAGATGATTTCAGGAAAATGGGTATTAAATCTGTAAGGGATGAAATCTTAGATGTGAATTATCCTGTAAAAAGTCCAATAAACCCTTATAATGAGATTAAAAAAAACTATTTGGATAGTCCGCCTGAGCTTGAAAAAATATCTACAGACTCTGTAGATAAGCCAAATATGGCTTCCGAGATTGGCAGTATACATTTGACAATGAAAAATGCCCAATATGAACTCCAAGACGGTTTAATTATAACTTCAGCAGCCAACTTTAATGAGAGCCTGCTAGCCTCAGGCTTAACTACGGTTGTTTATGATAAAAACCTTGGAAGCGGCTTGCCCTATGGCTTCGATCTTATAGTGGATAGCTTTGAAGATATCGATATAGACTTCCTCATAAGGCTCTTTAAGCATAAAAACAAAATTCCATGTATGATTGCAGAAACTAAGAGAACTGTTATAAGGGAGCTATGCGAAAAGGATATCGATGAAGTCATTAAAATAAGCAGACAAGAGCATGTCATAAAGTTTGTAGAAGATGGTAGAGTGCCTGAAGAAGAGCAAAAAGAGAAGCTCCTTGCTTATATTGCTAACATATATAGCTTTTATGACTATGGCATCTGGGGAATATTTGATAAAGCAGATGGCAGCCTGATAGGTCTTATCAGCCTTGATTTCCTGGCCGATGCCGAAGAAGCTCGGTATGAAACAGGGTTTTTCATCCGAAAAGAAAGACTGGGGCAGGGCTTTGCAAAAGAAGCCTTAGAAATGGTGATAAACTACGCAAAGAATAAGCTATCAGCCTCAGAACTTATGGTGGTTACAGACTGTGATAATAATCCTGCTAAAAGCCTGCTTGAAAAATCCGGATTTACAGTGCTTAGCCAAAATGATAAGATAATATACGTAAAACAATTAGAGAGTTAGGAGAGTGAATATGGAATTGCCTAAGGATGCCACTATACTTTTAAGCTTTGTAAACACCAAGCTTAGAGATTTTTATCCAAGTCTTGATGAATTCTGTAAGGCTACAGGGGTTGAGAGAGGATATATAGTTGATAAGCTAAGAACGATAGGCTACGAGTATGACGAGGGACTGAATAAATTTGTGTAAATGTTTACTCGCAAAGTATATCTTTTTATTGTATAATTGACTTCGATAAAGAAATAATGTCATGATAACATAACCCCCTAAAGAGTTGCAGCTCTTAGGGGGCTTTGTGCATTTAGGAGAAATTTGTAAAAATCCGCTTTAAATATGTGGCTTCCTATGCTATGATATGTAGTAATGAAAACTACATGTTAGGAGATAGCGATGTCATACGTAATTTTATGCGATAGTGGAACTGATTTAACCCCTGAATTAAAGGCAAGAGAAGAAGTAATCAAAGTACCCTTGACCTTAACTCTCGGAGATGAGAACTTTATAGATGATGATAACCTTGATGCGATGGATTTCCTCCAGAAGATGAAAAACTACCCTGACACTCCAAAGTCAGCCTGCCCTTCCCCTGAAGAGTACCTAAAGCATTTTAACAAGGCAGATGAGGTATACATAATTACCCTTTCCTCCAAGCTGTCAGCTTCGTACAACTCTGCAAAGATAGCTGTAGATATGTACCGTGAAGAAAATGGGAAAAGCAGGGTATATCTAATAGACTCAAAAGGCGCGTCTGCATCCCAGACTCTCCTTGCCAATAAACTAATTGAACTTAAAGAAGCAGGACGAAGCTTTGATGAGATAGTAAAGGAAATAGAAGTATTTAATGCAGCAAAGGATACTCTCTTTGTGCTTGAAAGCCTTGAAAATCTCAGGAAAAACGGAAGACTCACCGGAATAAAGGCATTTATCGCAGAGGCACTCAATATAAAGCCTGTCATGATGGCGGATAAAGAAGGAAACATCATAAAAGCCGACCAGGCAAGAGGCATAAACAAGGCATGCAGCGTGATAGCCGAACTAACTGCAAAGCAGGCAGACAAGTCAGGAAGCAGGGCTCTTGTGATATCCCATTGTAGCTGCCTGGAAAGAGCAGAGAAGATAAGGGATATGATAACCGAGAAACATAAGTTTGACAGAATAGACATAGTAGAAACAGGCGGCATAGCCACACTCTATGCGTCAGAAGGCGGCATTGTTATAGGCTGTTAAAAAAGGCTACTGATCGGACTCGAACCGACGGCCTGCTGATTACGAATCAGCTGCTCCACCAACTGAGCTACAGTAGCAAATTGCCTTGCTATTATACATTATAAAAGATAAAAAGTAAATAGCATAATGACTTTACAAAGAATTATAACTGTGTTATAAAACTAAGTATGCGCTTGTAGCTCAGCCGGATAGAGCACCGGCTTCCGAAGCCGGGTGCCGCAGGTTCGAATCCTGTCAGGCGCATGTTTTGTTGTTTATTATAAAATTTCACAAAACTTTGGCAAAAAAGTGCCAAAATATAGCGAAATGACACTTGATATTTTTTTCTGTTCAAGTTAGAATAAGAGAGTAGTTTAGTGTACAAACATAAACATATAAATTAGGAGGATTTAAAAATGGCAGTTAAAGTTGCAATCAATGGTTTTGGTCGTATCGGTCGTCTTGCATTCAGACAGATGTTCGGACATGAAGGTTCTGAAATCGTAGCTATCAACGATCTTACAGATCCTAAGATGCTCGCTCACCTTCTCAAATACGATTCATCACAGGGTAAGTATGCACTTGCTGACAAGGTAACAGCAGGAGAAGACAGCATCACTGTAGATGGCAAGACAATCAAGATATACAAAGAGAAGGATGCAAACAACCTTCCTTGGAAAGAGCTCGGAGTAGACGTTGTACTCGAGTGTACAGGTTTCTACACAAGCAAAGAGAAGTCACAGGCACACATCAATGCCGGTGCTAAGAAAGTAGTTATTTCAGCTCCTGCAGGCAACGATCTTCCTACTATCGTATATAATGTTAACCACGAGAGCCTTAAGGCTGATGATGACATCATTTCAGCAGCTTCTTGTACAACAAACTGCCTTGCACCTATGGCAAAGGCACTTAATGACTTCCTTCCTATCCAGAGCGGTATCATGTCAACTATCCACGCTTACACAGGTGACCAGATGACACTTGACGGCCCTCATCCAAAGGGAGACTTAAGAAGAGCAAGAGCAGCAGCAGTTAACATCGTTCCTAACAGCACAGGTGCAGCTAAGGCTATCGGTCTTGTTATCCCTGAGCTTAATGGCAAGCTCATCGGTTCTGCACAGAGAGTTCCTGTTCCAACAGGTTCAACAACTCTTCTTTATGCAGTAGTAAAGAGCGACAAGGAACTTACAAAGGAAGACATCAATGCAGCTATGAAGAAGGCATCAGATCCTGAGACCTTCGGATACAACGAGGACGAGATAGTTTCTTCTGATATCGTAGGTATGACCTACGGCTCACTCTTTGACGCTACTCAGACTATGGTATCAAAGGCTGGTGACGGACTTTACCTTGTACAGGTAGTTTCCTGGTATGATAATGAGAACTCATACACATCTCAGATGGTAAGAACAATTAAGTACTTCGAGAAATTCGTGAAGTAATGATACAAGCAGCAAAGATAAGCACCAACTGCAAGCTTGCTTGCAAGGGGGTGCGTAATCTTTCGATGCGCAAACAATATGAGTAAGTAGCCGTTTTTCGCAGAAAAACGAGTGGATTACGAATATTGTTTAGGGATTGCGAGAGGCGAAGCCGTAGCAATCCTGTATCATATGAAGACATAATAAACACGCGGTTAAGCCGCCGGGGGCAATGGCTCTCGGTGGCTTTTTTTATAATAACTACATAAGGAGAAAAACAATGGCGGGATTAAATAAGAAAAGCGTTGACGACATCAATGTAAAGGGTAAAAGAGTATTGGTTCGTTGTGACTTCAACGTACCACTTAAAGATGGAAAGATAACAGACGAGAACCGTCTTGTAGCAGCACTTCCTACTATCAAGAAGCTCATAGCTGACGGAGGCAAGGTTATACTCTGCTCACACCTTGGCAAGCCAAAGGGAGAGCCAAAGCCTGAGCTTTCACTTGCTCCTGTAGCAGTTAGGCTCTCCGAGCTTCTCGGACAGCCTGTCAAGTTCGCTGCTGACAACGAAGTAGTGGGTCCTAACGCTAAGGCGGCAGTAGAGGCTATGAAGGACGGAGATGTTGTTCTTCTTCAGAATACCAGATACAGAGCAGAAGAGACCAAGAACGGCGAAGAATTCTCCAAGGAGCTTGCTTCCCTTGCAGATGTATTTGTAAATGACGCATTTGGTACAGCTCACAGAGCGCACTGCTCAAACGTAGGAGTAACCAAGTACATTGATACCTGCGTTGTTGGCTATCTTATGAACAAGGAAATCGAGTTCCTCGGCAATGCAGTTGAGAATCCTAAGCGTCCGTTTGTAGCCATACTTGGTGGTGCAAAGGTAGCAGATAAGTTAAACGTAATCAATAACCTCCTCGAGAAGTGTGACACCCTCATCATCGGCGGCGGTATGGCTTATACCTTCCTCAAGGCTCAGGGCAAGGAGATTGGACTTTCACTTGTTGACAACGAGAAGATAGACTATTGTAAGGAAATGCTTGCAAAGGCTGAAAAGCTAGGCAAGAAGCTCCTTCTCCCTGTTGACTCAGTTACCATAAAAGACTTCCCTAATCCTATAGATGCGCCTGTAGAGGTAGAAGTATATGATTCAGACCACCTTCCTGCAGACAGAGAAGGCTGTGACATCGGTCCTAAGAGTGCTGAAATCTTTGCAAATGAAGTAAAGACCGCCAAGACAGTAGTATGGAATGGACCTATGGGAGTATTTGAGAATCCTACACTTGCAGCAGGTACACTTGCAGTAGCTAAGGCACTTGCAGAGACAGATGCTACTACCATCATCGGTGGTGGAGATTCTGCAGCGGCAGTTAACCAGATGGGATTTGGCGACAAGATGAGCCACATATCCACAGGTGGCGGTGCTTCCCTTGAGTTCCTTGAGGGCAAGGAGCTTCCAGGTGTAGCTGCGGCTAACGATAAATAATAAAAAGATAAAACTAATAATTTATTATTCTACCTGCCTTGTATGCGATAAATGATGATAGAGGATCTTATATATCCGTCATCTAACAATGGATTGGCTTCGTAGATAAGGCTTGTAGATACTTTGAAAGGTTAATACAATGAGAAGAAAAATAATAGCAGGCAACTGGAAGATGAACAAGACCCCAAGTGAGGCAGTTGCATTGGTTAATGAATTAAAAGACTTAGTTAAAAATGATGAGGTAGATGTAGTGTACTGCGTACCTGCCATTGACATCGTTCCTGTAGTAGAGGCAGTGAAGGGAACCAATGTTAAGGTTGGAGCAGAGAACATGTACTTCGAAGAGAGCGGTGCTTATACAGGTGAAATCTCAGCGGCCATGCTTAAGGATGCAGGCGTAGAATATGTAATCATCGGTCACAGCGAGAGAAGAGATTACTTTAAGGAAGATGATGTCCTCCTTAACAAAAAGGTGAAGAAGGCTATAGAGGCAGGCATCACTCCTATACTTTGCTGCGGAGAGACCCTTGAACAGAGAGAAATGGGCATAGCAGTTGACTTTATCAGACTTCAGATAAAGTCAGACTTAAAGGATGTGGCAGCCGCTGATGTAGCTAAGCTTGTAATAGCTTATGAGCCTATCTGGGCTATAGGTACAGGAAAGACAGCTACAAGTGACCAGGCTGAAGAAATCTGTAAGGCAGTTCGTGACTGCATAAGAGAGATGTATGATGATGCTACAGCTGAGAAGGTACGTATCCAGTACGGCGGCTCTGTAAATGCAAGCAATGCGGCAGAGCTCTTCACCAAGCCTAACATCGATGGAGCGCTCGTAGGCGGTGCAAGCCTTAAGGCTGATTTTGGTCAGATTGTAAATTATAAGTAGGGGGTTCTATTCCGTTATAATAACAACACTTGACTTTTTACATTGCTGTGAGATATAATAGACATAGGCAAAAAGAAAATATGTATCCAATAAGATGCGAACACCCTAGAGCTGCAACTCTAGGGTGTTCTATTCCGTCAAGGTGGCTTAGTCCTGTTTAGGCTGGTTGCCTTTTTTCTGTACTCCGTCCAGCCATTTGCAGATATAGTTGGCAACTATACCAGCCACAACGGAGATAATAAAAGAAAATATGCTTTCCAATAAGCTCACCCCCTTTCTTGCCCAGGAGGAGGCAACGTACATATTATAACACATATGTTCGATTTTGTCACATGAGATAATGATTTGACTTCTTAACCTTAATAGGTTATAATTTTGGCATAAAAGATTATTAAGTGTTCCATGAGTTCAAAAAAACGAAAAGCTCGAAGCCACCAACTTCGAGTTTTTCGTTTTTTTAACATAGGAATAGAAAAACCCGGAGGTCCGCAGCTTCCGGGTTTTTCGAGTTTCAAGGAACATATAAAGCTGTCAGCTTTACGCCTGCTTATATTATAAGTCATTGTAACTTAAAAAGTCAATAGTAATTGTATACAAGGTAATTTGCAGGAGTCCCGCGTTTATGCCCCATTATAACAAAATAATATCAGGATTATTCCATATCTATCTTGCCAATTCCCCTCATAAATGCTATCATACAAGACAAAATAAGGAGGTAGAACATGGATATCAAATACGTTAGTACCAGAGGAGATAAAGAAAAGGTCACAGCCTCAAAGGCTATCCTTAGAGGAATAGCACCTGATGGAGGGCTCTATGTACCTGAGACCTTTCCAAAGCTTGATAAGAGCCTTACGGAACTTAAAGGGCTTAACTATAGAGAGATAGCCTACGAAGTGATGAAGCTCTTCCTTACTGACTTCACCGAGGAAGAACTAAAAGCTTGCATAGACTCAGCCTATGATAGTAAATTCGACACAGAAGAAATAGTTCCTATGAAAGAAGCAGACGGACTTACCTATCTGGAGCTCTTCCATGGCCCTACCTTAGCCTTTAAGGATATGGCACTCTCCATACTGCCATATCTGATGGTTACCTCAGCTAAGAAAAACAATCTAAGGGAGAAAATCATCATCCTCACAGCCACATCAGGTGACACAGGAAAGGCTGCCCTTGCAGGCTTTGCAGATGTAGAAGGTACAGGCATCATAGTATTTTATCCAAAAGACGGAGTAAGCCCCTTCCAGAGACAGCAGATGGTTACCGAAAAAGGAAAGAATACCTCTGTAGTAGCCATAGAAGGTAACTTCGATGATGCACAAAACGGAGTAAAGGCAATATTTTCTGACAAAGAACTTGCGGCAGAGCTTAAAGAGAAGGGCTATGTATTCTCTTCAGCCAACTCCATAAATATAGGAAGACTCGTACCCCAGATAGTATACTATGTCTATGCCTATGTGAAGATGATAGAAGACGGAAAGCTAAACCCTGGTGAACTCCTTGATGTCTGCGTACCTACAGGCAACTTTGGCAACATCCTTGCGGCAAGCTTTGCTAAAGAGATTGGACTTCCCCTTGGCAAGCTCATCTGCGCCTCAAACACCAACAAGGTACTCTTTGACTTCTTTAAGACAGGTACCTACGATAGAGACAGGGAGTTCACCCTCACCATATCTCCAAGTATGGATATCCTCATATCAAGCAACCTTGAGAGGCTGATATACAAACTCTGCGACTGTGATGCGGCTAAAAACGCTAAGTTTATGAGCGAACTGGTAAATGAAGGCAAATACACCATAGACAAAGCGATGTCTGCTAAGCTAACTGACTTTGAAGCAGGATTTGCCACAGAAGAAGATACACTTAACACAATTAAAGAAGTATTTGACAAGACAGGCTATGTCATAGATACCCATACAGCAGTTGCAGCATTTGTGGCAAATGAATATAGAAATAAGAATACATCACATAACAAGATTCTCATAGCCTCCACAGCAAGCCCATTCAAATTCGCAGGAAGCGTACTAACAGCCCTGGAATATGACAAAGTTGATGGCTTTACCTCAGAATGGGACAAAATAAGAGAACTTGAAAGACTATCAGGAAAGAAACTCCCTGAGGCGGCCGGTGAGATAGAGAATGCTAAAGTCATCCACAAAGACATCTGTGCCAAAGATGAAATGAAAGCCCTTGTAAAAGAAAAAATATTAAAATAAGCCAAAAAAAATACAATATTGACATAGACTTGCCACAAACAGGGTCTATAATCCGAGTTGTAAACAATATTTAGTCAGTAATCTTTTTAACATAAGATTATAATTTAATAAAAACTTAAGACAAGAATGCTTGACCTTTAGCGAAATTATTGTTATAATCGTTGTGTTATTGGAAAGATTATATCCTGAATCAAGAATCTTGCAGTAAGAAGCACCGCTTAGTACCGGCTATGCGACTGAAAGTAAGGCTTTTGAAGCAGGACATAAGGAAACCCGAATTTAAGGAGGAAGAAAAAAGATGAAGAATTTCAGTAAGAAACTCTCATTCGTAATGGCTACCGCTATGGTGGTAACATCCCTTTACGCACCACAGGGAGCAGAGGCAGCTACAACTAATAAGATTGTAGAGAAGAACAGCAAGAGTGCTGTTAAGAGAAAGAATATCTACATCGGCGGACAGGTTGTAGATTTCGATGCTGTAGTTAAGGGAAAAGTTGTTAAGGATTCTAAGGGTACTTGGAAGTCAAGCGACTCTAAGATCGCATCTGTTGACAAGAACGGTAAGGTAAAGGCTCGTAAGAATGGTAGGGTTACCATTTCTTTCAAGACAAAGGCTACAAAGAAGACTAAGTCTGTTACCGTTAAGATGACAATCGACGCTAGAACAAGAGCATCTAAGATGACTCTTACTCCTTCAGCAGTAGTTGTTAAGGAAGGCGAGAAGTCAACAGTAGGCGTAACATATTCTATCTCAAAGAAGATTAAGGCAGCTGGCGGCAAGGCAACAACTTACAAGCTTTTTGTTGAGTCTTCAGATGAGAAGGTAGCAAAGGCTTATGTAGAAGGCAATAACAAGATTTTTGTAGAGGGTGTTGCTAAGTCAGCTACTCCTGTATCAATCACTGTTTATTCAGCTCAGGTTTATAAACTTGAAAATGCTAAAAAAGTAAAATATAAGCTTACAGAGAAGTTTGACGTTAAGGTAAACGGCAAGTTTGAGGCTAAGCAGGTAAGAGCTAACAAGATTTCTGTAGTTGGTACTAACCTTTCTACAAAGGCAGCTGCTTACGTAGTAAAGAACACCAACGGTATCGTACTTAACTTAAAGGACAACGTAGAGGTTAACGAGGCTGGTACAGTAGCTACTCTTGAGTCAGTAGTTGGCCAGATTCCTGCCGGATTATACACAGTTACTTACGATAAAGAAGACCCAGTTGAGTTTACAGCAGTTAAGCAGATGGTAGAGAAGATCGTTATCGAGCCAGCTGACAAGCTCATCTTAAAGGGTATCAACGATCCTGACAACAAGACAGCTTATGCATACTATAAGGTTCTTGACAACTTTGGTGAGGATGTAACAGAGGAGCCAATTGGCGCTAACATCTATGCAAATGGTAAGCCTGTAACAAAGAAAGGTGAAGTTGAGTTCACAAATAACGGCGCATTCATCCTTGGAAGCACATTTGGTCTTACACTTGTAGACCAGAACTCAGGAAAGACAGCTAATGCTGTTCTTACAGTAAGCAGAGAGTCTGTACTTTCAGAGGCTTCATTCAAGGGAGTATATGATAAGAAGGAGAAGAAGTTCGTTCAGACTCTTAGCGAGAGAGCTGACCTTAATGACTATGCACTTCTTTTCGAAGGTAAGGATCAGTACGGACGTAAAAAGAACAATGCTGATAAGCTTCAGGTAACAATCGCTGGTGCTACAGGTCTTCAGGTTAAGACAGGTAAGGCTACTCAGATTAAGGTAGATGGCGTAGAGTACATGACATATGATCTTACTAGATTTACACAGGGTAAGCTTATGGCTGGTGAGGCTACTGTTCAGGCATTCTCACTTGAGAGTGGTAAGCAGTCATCACCTGTTAAGATTAACGTAGTAGCTGCTACAGAAGTTAAGACTCTTTCTATCAGCAATGGTTCTAAGACTATCGTAGCTGGTGAAGAGGCAGAGCTTTCATACTCAGCAGTAGATGCAGATGGTAAGCCTGTAACAGACTTTGAAGTACTTAAAAGAGTAACCCTTAATGGTGGTAAAGAAGTTAATGGTAAGAAGGGTCTTAGATTTGAGAAGAAGGATGGCAAGGTAGTTCTTATTTATCATCCAGTTGCAGATGCAAATATCGATAGAGCAGTTACAGAGTATGTATCTTATGTAACTCAGACTAACAATGTAGGAAGTGCTGTACTTACTGTTAATACTAAGAGAGTTCCAACTAAGATTAGCGGACTTAAGAAAGATGTTGCTACAGCACTTACAGGAAAAGATGGAGCTGGAAATACACTTAATATTACAGCTAAAGATATTGTATTAAGAGATCAGTATGGTGATGACTTAGATGTTTCAAAGCTTGGTTCAGATTATGATATCTTAGTTAATATTCCTGATGAAGGCAGCAAGGTAAACAACGGATTCAAGGCATACGGTACAAATGCAAATGGTACTTATGTTGCATCATTTGGTGCAATTGCACACAGTAATGCTGCATTAGCTGGCGCAAACCTTGTTACAGCAACTGTTACAAACCCTGCTATTTCAGCATCATTTGGCGTTGAATTGTCACTTATTAAGACAGACGGCTCAAAAATTGTTGATGTCGCAGGAAGTAAGTATTCATTCAGAATCAATGCAGCACCTGTAAAGGATCTTAGGAATGTTATGATTGAGATTCCTCTTGCTAAGGCAGGAGAAACTGCAAAGATTACAGTTAAGGCTACAATTGATGGTAAGCCAGTAGAACTTGTAGAGGATACAGATTATCAGGTAATTAATAAAGCTGTGCCTGCTTCAACTACACTTCCAGTTGGTGCTACCAAGGGTAAGGCTAATGCAACCATTATGCTCTTAGATGGTTCAGGAAAGATATTAACTCAGGAATATGATTATAGCAATGCAGCACCTGTTCTTTCATCTGCTGAGATTAAGGACGGAGCAGATGGTAAGCTTGCTAGTAATGCAGCGATTAACTCTGGTGCAGTTTTAGGAGCTCTTAAATTAAAGGATCAGTATGGTGATCTTGTTACTCCTGCTCTTACAAACGCATTCTTAACATTTGAGAATCTTCCTGAAAATGTGGCTGTTACCAATAATGGTTCTAGTACTGCAACAATTGCAGCCAATGAACTTAAGACAGCACCTACTAGTACTGAACTTAAGGTTGGAAAGGTTAAAATTAAAGTTGCTTTCCCTGGTTCAACCTATGTATTTGAAGATGACTTTGAAATTAAATAATCAAAGCTTTATCGATTCAAACGAGACTGTCTAGGTAGTTTCACATAATCTATAACAAATGCCCCTGTATTTATGGAAACATAGATACGGGGGTGTTTTTCTGTGCATCTAGTATGAAATTGTAATTAAGAAAACATAGCCACAACAGAGCAATTTCTTTGTACCTAGCAGAACACATTTCTAACAGCTTCAGTCCCTAATCCACTTGGTGATAGGAAAGGATAGGAAAAGGAGAAGGCGCAAGGAAAGCCAAAAGCTAAAAGAGACAAGATATGAGGAAGATACCAGAACCACACAGCATAGAATAATAAATTCTAAGCGAGCGCGTTAGGCGAAGCGAAGCGGATGCCGGAGCGAGTCTGAAATTTATTATTCTAGGCGTGACTAGAACAGAAAAAAGAAAAACAACATTAAAAGCGAAAGTATTAGACGTAATGAAGCGGATACCGAAACGAGTCTGAAATTTATTATTCTAGGCGTGACTAGGGTGGCAACCTAACCCCATTACTCAAAACGAACCTAAGATGACATTCCTAAAAATAAGCAAGAGTATCCAGTCAATAGAAAAAATCCCATAAAACAAACAATCTAATCCATACTTCGACAGAACCATGTCGAAGAATAAAAAGAAAATCTGCATTATGGGATTAATAACAACACACAATTGTAAAAAACCTTTATAAGTGACCCCTAATATCGCATATAAGGTATTACAGAAGCTAATAGGGTGTGTAACATTAGATCTGTAGAGTTGCAATTACATCCTCAGAAAGCCCGGTATATTTCATCACAAGCTCAGCAGAAAGCCCCTCTTTAATCATTGTTTTAGCGATTTTTAACTTTTCATTTTTAGCACCACGCTTCTCACCACGCTTCTCACCTAGTAATTCACTTTCCTTCTTTTCATCACTAATAAGCTTCTCAAGGATTTCATTCATAGTCCTACTACCTCCTTCGCTAGACTTTAATATTGACTTTAGTTCACTGGTTACAGGAAATTCATCCTCACTGTAAGTATCATTCTCAGTAAATAACTTCATCAGCCTTGCAGGCTTAGAACCATCATAATTAACAGTATTTACAAATATCTCAGTCAGACCATCCTCTATAACCTGACCTGTTTCCCTAACTACCTTGTCTATGTGGTAGAGTGGGAGACCTCCATCAAAAACATCAAGCTTAGATATAAATACAATGCAGACATCCGGTATAAACTCAAACTTAGTCCCTGTTTCAGCTATGTTTGTAGTTAGGATAGCTGCGTTGTAACGGACTCTCTTTAGATGATTATCGTCATTCGCCTTTTGAACCTCAATATTGATGTGCCTTCCATCACCTGTTACACACTTAGCGTCTAGCACAACAGAACGCCCGGTTAGATTCTTTCCCTGCCACTGCGGGATTGCCTCTATGACGGTAAGCCCATCATCTTCAAGAATAACTCTTAAAATCTCTTCGC
>NZ_DBHIEC010000030.1:0-18904 GCF_057250765.1 Catonella sp. | reverse complement strand
TAATTCTTCATGTGTCAATGGCTCAGTATAGTCATTTTTTACATTATTCCATCTGTCTTCATTTAATTTTATATAGTTGTTCATAGCTGGTCTCCTATCGATATTTACAATCGGCTAAGTGGTCATTTACAATCCCGATAGACTGCAGGAAAGAATACGTGATGACCGGGCCTACAAAACTGATGCCACGTTTTTTCATGTCTTTGCTCAGTCGAATAGAAACATCAGACTCTACAGGTATTTCTGAGAGTTCTTTCCAATGCCTGTCGATTTGCTGTCCGCCTGTAAAGCTCCAAAGATATGCATCAAAGGAGCCAAACTCATTCTGTATCTTCTGTACTGCCAGTGCATTCTTGCGGACGCTGAAGATCTTGTTGCGATTTCGTATAAGGCCTGTATCGGTCATTAAAGCCGTAAGTTCTTCATCTGTCATAACTGCACAGGCATCAATTTTGAAATTGTGAAATGCGCTGCGGTAATTCTCCCGCTTATGCATTACCGTTGCCCAGGAAAGCCCGACACTTGCCCCTTCAAGGCACAGCATCTCAAATTCAAAATCATCATCATGATTAATCTTGCACCACTCATGGTCATGGTATTCTTCAAGTACCGGATCACCTTTCGTCCAAATTCGACACTGACTGCTCATTGCATGTCCTTTCTCATATACTCAATTTTATAATTTGTCTCGCTCCCCGCCACTAGTGATGGCAGTGAGATTCCTTCTTTTTCTATTTCCAAATTTCAATTTTTGACTTCAAAGTTCACTTTTTTATATTTTTGGTTCTTACTATTCGGCTTATCAGGTATCGTCATTTCGATTTTTCCTGCATTAAGCAAAGGCTTAATATATCTTTCCGAAAAGTTTCTTCTGCCGGTCAGCCCCATAAACTCTTGCATTTCTTTCCTGCTGCGAGGTATGGAGCAAAATTGAATAAGATCTTGTATCGTGGCTTGCTCCTTATCTTGTTCCTTTACTTGCTCCTTATCTTGTTCCCTTGAATCAAGTTCTGTAGACGGCCCTACTGTTGCCGTTGCCGCCTCGGAAAGGGGAATCACTGTCGTAAAAACATCTGCTTCCGTAAAGGTTGGCTCCCCGCCGGAATACATCTTTGTGTACTTATAGCTGTTTCGCATACCGCTTCCCAGCTCGTCAGCAAGGCCGATCTCCCTGAACACTTTTGCTATCGGCG
Source organism: Catonella sp. (assembly GCF_057250765.1). NCBI lineage: Bacteria > Bacillati > Bacillota > Clostridia > Lachnospirales > Lachnospiraceae > Catonella > Catonella sp. The sequence goes on along the minus strand of NZ_DBHIEC010000030.1, from coordinate 17,711 downwards.
GATTCTTTGCGAATGGCCTGAAAGTTTTCAGATTCAGGTTTCCGTGCCCATGCGCAAGGTTGGCATTTTCTGTTTTGATCTTATCCCGTTCAATAACAAGCTTCGGTATATATCCGCTGGAAAAATCACGATGCATAAGCAGATTTGAGATAATCTCACGCAGGATTTTGTCTCTGGCACTTACCCTCTGGATGCCATCCAGAGTGAATACATCATTTAGATGCTTCTTCCCAAATTCCATCAGACGATCATAGCTTTCAATCAGGTTTGTGATCACCACATCTCTGTCATCATAACGATCAACATTGAACACTCTGAAAATAGCATCTGTCTTATGCTGAGGTAACACGGACATAATACGGTTATCTGTGCCGAAGAGTAAGATTGCCGCAAGTGTGATACCTTCTTTGTTTGTTTCCGGATCCTCAAGTATTAGTCCGCAGCTTCTGAGCATCTCCTCATCCGTCATGTCAACCCACGGATGGTGCTCAGTATTCACTCTCGTCATTCTCCTTGCCCGATCCATAAGATCATGGCGAAGGCTTGAAACCGGGATGGCAGGGTAGACCTTATTCACAAAATAGGTGCTTTGCTTACGGGCATAAAGGTTGAAAACCATGTCCGCATTATCTGTAATATCGATGTCAGACTCATTATTACGGTCAAATATTCTGCCTGCATTGCGATAAACGGTTTTTCCAACCGGGACATAGACGTAAAGAACAATACGCCCATCAATCTCATATTCCTCTGGAGTCAGATAGAGCGGCGGGTACATTTTGCTCTCATTGTTGATCGTCGTAACAAAATTTTTCTTCATCTGCTCGACGCAGTCCTTATCAACACCGAGAATCGTGCCGTTATCTTTTACACCAAAGAAAATATGACCGCCATCTCGATTGGAAAAAGAGCAAACGGTATCGTAGACATCTTTCGTGATATCCGTAGTCGATTTTTTGAATTCGACGGTCAGTCCTTCACCCTGACGAATCAAGTTCATCAAATTTTCAGGGAGTATCATATAACTCACCCCTTTCGATTATTCACTTATCAATTCCATTAGGCAAAATGGAATCAACCTCGTTCTCCTTAAAAGTCTGTTCTTCTTCCTTTTGCAAAGCCTTCTGCGCAGCCCTGTAGCTTTTCTTATCAGTTGCAGGATAATTACTATTGACCTCTGAAACTTTATCCCAAAGAACATCTCTCCTTTTTTGTATTTCACTATCTTCAAGCACTTCAAAATCGACTAATAAGGAAACATACCCTTCTCGAATACCCCACAATGCATTTGCTGCGTTTCTATGCTGACTTACTCATACGCCGCATGATGAGCCGCAGGCCGTCTGGTGTAGGACACGTCATCCAATACGGACAACTGCTCTAATATGAAATCCAAGTATTCTTTGCTTGATGCCATATAACAATTCCTCCAACATCTAACTCGGCAACTTAACATAGTGACATCTATCAAGACAACTCAACTCTCACACTTTTCGAGCTGGATTGTCCTTGGATAAATTGCCGCAGAGCGTTCCGCTTACCCGGTGCCAAATTTGCCCGATTGCCTGAAAACCGCGGTATACTTATGCTTTCGCGGCTATTCCCATTCGACCCTTGACAGCAGACAGACCGTCTCCACATGCAGCGTCTCCGGGAACATATCGCAGAGACAGACCTTCTTCACCCTATATCCTGCCTCCTCAAACTCAGGGATGTCCCTTACCAGGCTGGTTGGCTTGCAGGCTATGTAAACTATATCCTTTACTCCGTAAGATAATACCCTCTTTAGAGCCTTAGGAGATACACCGTCTCTTGGAGGGTCAAGAATGATGAAATCAGGCTTTTCCTTCACTTCATCCAGTACCTTAAATACATCACCTGCCAAAAACTCCGTATTAGTAAGTCCGTTTAACTTTGCATTTTCATTGGCTGCGGTTACAGCCTCTTCCACTATTTCTATACCTATAACCTTTTTTGCCACAGGAGAAATAATCTGTCCTATGGTGCCTGTTCCACTGTAGAGGTCATAGACCACATTTCCCTCATTGTTACCCACATACTCCCTTACCTTGCTGTAGAGCACCTCAGCACCGAGAGAATTGGTCTGAAAAAATGAAAATGTGGTTATCTTAAACTTAAGCCCCAGAAGCTCCTCATTTATGTAATCCCTGCCATAGAGAATTTCCTGTCTTTCTGCCTTCACATCATCTGAAACTTCATCATTTACAAGGTGGATAATACCAGTTATCTCCCCTTCTAAACCAACCTTCCTTAGTTTCTCCGCCATCTCTACCAAGATGTCCTTCTCTGCCTGACTCTGTTCTCTCTTTTCATACACTGCATTAGGAGAAGCCAAAAATTCCTTCAGACTCTCCATTTCCATGGCTGTTTTTTCGTCCTTTGTGATAAAGTCTGATGAAGTCTCAAGGGCAACCAGGATTTCACCTGTCTTAGATGCCCTTCTTACAAGCAAATGCCTGAGATACCCTCTGTGCATTGCCTTATTATAAAATGAGATTTCTGCTTCATTAAAATGCTCGAATACACATCTTAATATCTTGTTAAAATCATCATTAACTATCTTGCAGTCATCTGTAAATAAAATATCGTGAAAATGCCCACGCTTGTGAAGACCAAGTGACATTGGTCCTCCCTTATAGCTGTCCCCAAAGGCATACTCCATCTTATTTCTGGTTTCCCACTCTGTGGGGCTTCCAAGTATTTTCTCATACTCATAATCACTGCTAATTACCCTGTCAAGCATCTTCTTTACCTGTGAACTTTTTAGCTTTAGCTGCTCCTCATAAGGCAGGGTATGATATGAACAGCCTCCACAAAGTCCATAGTTCTTACAGGCAGGCTCCCTGGTCTCTGTAGGTGCTTTTTCTATTACTTCTTCTATACGAGCCTCGTACTTATCATTTCTTCGTTTCCCAACCCTGTATCTAACCTTCTGTCCTTCGATTCCGCCCTTAAGTACAACCTTTCTTTCATCGTCTGTAAGCAGGATTATCCCCTTATCCGGAAAATCTACATAGCTTATTACTCCTTCGCCAGTCTCACCTTTTTTCAAAATTTATCTCCTCTTGGCTTATACATTTATCGTTATCAGTATCATTTAATACCACATTCTATCAAATAACTAAATACCTATTTTGCTCAATCTCAGTAAAAATACGTTAATTCACTATTTTCAGTATTACCTGCTAAATACTTCCACTGAGTGCGCATAAAAGATAATAAATCAACTTTTACACCTATACCATATAACTTAGCCAATTTCTTCTATGTTACATAGTGCAATCTCCTGTAACCCTCTATCATACAGAGAAGTCAGACAGAGATTGCCATTAATATTATGCAGTTTATGCTTTGACATCCCTTTTGGAAAACCTATGTCAAAGTATTCTCCATTACTTAGGGAGAATACTCTTTGTTTCCCTTTCCACTCATCGCTCTTAAATAATGGAGTCAATATCACATAGTCTGAGTCTGTAAATACCCCGTTTACACCGCCTTTTTTCTCTGGATTTTTCAAGTTATCCGATTCAATATACTTTTCGATTACCCTTCCCTTGTCTGAGATCTTAGCAAGTGCATAGTAGTCTAAGCCCCATTTATTGACAGATGTTGTGCTTTCTCCTGAAGTAAAGGCATAGATTTCATTGTTAAGTATTTTCAAGGAGTCTATTTTAGGCATTTCTTCATTACTTTCATCATGATTTGTAAATCCCTGTTTATCAATTTCCAAAAAGCTCTTCCACTTGGCTTTTCTCCCCTTAAAATCAATATCTAACAAAGCAAAACACCTTGATAAGTCATAATATACCTTATTCTCAAAGCAAACCGGTATGAGAGTGCTGTCGGATACGACCTGAAAAGGCCTCTGCTCAGCCTTTTCAGGCACAATCTTTCCTGAAAATAAGGAGCCATTTTTGATTGGTATGACCGTAGGAGAAGAGAAATCTCCGGTGTAGTACAGAAGCTCATTCTCAGGCTTTACTATGCCAAATCCTTCTCCGCACCTAAAAAACACAGGATAATTTCTCCTGCTGCCTGTGTAATCAAAGGCAGCAACCTTTCTAATACCCTGTGATGAAAGCTCAAGAACACAGTATTTACGATAGTTTTCAACCTCAGATATAAGCACCAATGCCCTGCCACCACTTAATATTCCACAACTATGGACAAATGTATATTCACCGTTTGTATCCCATTTTTCTATAAGATTTAGTTTTAGTTTCTCCATTACCTCACTCCCATTGACTCTCATACATTTTCATTACTTACATATACATATTGACATCAAAGCAATGTCCTATACAGCCTCCATTATGCCACAAGAATTAAATTCATTCAATATCAGGGTGAATTGTTAGTGTATAATTTGTTATTTGAAAAAGTAAGTTCCAGTCTGAGCTTGAATTTAAATATTGATTTCATTCTTTCAAGGTTACAAATTGTGACCTTGGACATTGCAAAGTTATTCAATTACGATTCAAGAAAATCGTCCATTAACAAAAAGTCTCTGATTCCAACGTAGTAAATCCCATACTCATCGTATCTTGGCACTATATTATCTCTAACAATAATAATTTTCTTAAAAGAATCGTCAATTCGTTTTAGAGAGTTTCTTTCCTGTTCTTTCTTCTCCTCACTGTTTATAGCAAAAGCTGATTGAATATAATATCTGAGATTTCCTCTGTTAATAACAAAATCAACCTCTAATTGTACTCTTGTTGTTTTTCCCTCCACATTTGGAAAATATTCCACAACACCCACATCAACATTAAATCCTCTTCTTAACAAGTCATTGTAAATGATATTTTCCATAATATGCGTTTCTTCAACTTGTCTAAAATTCAATCTTGCATTTCTAAGACCAATATCAGCAAAATAGTATTTAAGTGGTGTAGAAAAGTATTTTGAACCTTTAATATCGTATCTTTTAGCAGCATACAAAACATAGGCTTCTTCAAAATATGTTAAATACTTTGAAATAGTATTATTTGATATATTTATCTTTTTTTCCGAAGCATATCTATTAGATAGCTTAAGTGGATTTGTAAGTGAGCCTACTGCTGATGATACAAAATCTAGTAAAACTTCTAATGCTTCCTCACTATTTTTTATCTTCTTTCGATCTATGATATCCTTAATATATGTTTCCTCAAATAATCCTTTCAAATATCTGCTCTTTTCTTCAAAGGTGTCCATTTCTAGTACAAATGGCATTCCACCGCAAAGTACATAATCTTCCCAGGCTTTATCTTTATCCTCGTAACAGCTACTCATCTCAGCAAATGATAAAGGATAAACATGTATTTCATCTCCCCTATCTCTAAATTGTGTCAAAATGTCTTTAGAAAGCATTTTTGAATTACTTCCGGTAACATATATATCAAGATTTTTTCGTTTCATAAGTGAAAGTAATGTATCAACAAAAGTAATCTTTTCATCCTCATCATCAATATATGGATTTTTTACCGACCTTGAAAATTGTATCTCGTCAATAAAAATATAATATCTTTTATCACTAGTTATCTTATTTTTTATATATTCATTGAGCTTAAACGGATCTCTATACCCACTATTTTCGATATCATCGAGAGCCATTTCAATAATTTGGTTTTCAGCTATACAATTTTTCAATAAATAATTCTTGTATAGTTCAAACAACAAATATGACTTACCACACCTTCTGATACCTGTGATGATTTTAATTCTTCCGTTATCCTTTTTCTTAATTAGTTCATCTAAATATTGCTTTCTTTCTATAATCATATCCCACGCCTCTTTTCTGCGAATAATTTATATATTTTGCCACGTTTTTTATTTGTATATATTTTATCACAGTTAAAGAGTAATCGCAATCATAAGGAATAATTTTCGTGGCATAATATGTTTTTTATTCCATCTTATAGTTTTGATCTTTGATATCTCATTTTTCTCCATTACCTCACTCCCATTAACTCTCACACATTTTCATTACTTACATATACGTATTGACATCAAAGCAACGTCCTATACAGCCTTCATTATGCCATTATAATTAATATCTATCAATATTAGCTTAGAATTATTCGCTCTTTACTTTGTCCTTGTAAAGTGTTAAAATGGACATGTCTTATAAATCAACTGCGATTATCTGATTTTCCTTTGCGCAAATTATGATATTTCCAGGAGATTTGTTAAAATATGAATCAAAATACTCGGTTGCCTTGCCTATAGTTAAATATTACTTTTTATATGAGAATGCAACTGATAAATAATTGAGGATAACGAAATGAAAGATAAGCTAAAAACACCAGCTATGGACTACTTCTTTGATGCAGTCCTCACACTTAAAAGCAGGGAAGAATGTTATAATTTTTTTGAAGATGTCTGTACCATAAATGAACTTTTTACCATATCTCAGAGACTTATGGTAGCTAAGATGCTAACTGAGGGAAAGACCTATATAGAAATATCAGAGGTAACAGGGGCTTCCACCGCAACCATAAGCCGTGTTAACCGTTCCTTGGAATATGGCAATGACGGCTACAGCATAGCTATGGAGAGGATAGAATCTGAAACTATAAAGGAATAATCTCGCTAGTTTTTTCAAACGAAAAGCCGGCAAAACAAGAAAGATACATATGTATAATGGGTTATACTTAAACTATACCCATTACCTGCATTTTCTTGACACCGGCTTTTTTCATTATATATTCTGCCATCTAGCACATTTCAATAAATCATCCACATCTTTTATTTCGTCAAATCATAAGGCGTGTTCTGGTAGATATAATAGTTCATCCAATTAGTATAAAGCGTGTTGGCATGTGCCCTCCATGACAGAACAGGCCTCTTTGCAGGATTGTCTTCAGGATAATAATTCTTAGGAAGCTCGATAGGAAGCCCCTTAGACTTATCCCTCTTGTATTCCGCATCAAGTGTCATTCTGTCATACTCGGGATGCCCCATAACAAAGATACGTTTTCCGTCCTTTGTCATAAAGAGAAATACCCCTGCTTCTTCTGACTCTGCAAGTATCACAAGGTCATCATTCTTTACAATGTCCTCTCTCTTAACCCCTGTATGCCTTGAATGAGGTGCATAGAAATAATCATCAAACCCTCTTATTAGCGGCTCTTTCCTGTTATAAACCTTATGTGGATATATGCCAAAAAGCTTGTCCTCAAACTGGTACTTATCAGCTCCATAATAATGGTACATTCCTGCCATTGCCGCCCAACACAGATGAAGAGTTGAGGTCACATGAGTCTTTGCCCAGTCCATAATCTCACAGATTTCTTTCCAGTAAGCAACTTCCTCATAGGCCAAGGTTTCAACCGGAGCCCCTGTAATGATGAGACCGTCATATTTTTTATTCTCAATCTCTGAAAATGTCACATAGAATTCATCCAAATGGCTTGTTGGGGTATTCTTCCCTACATAACTTTCAGTTGTTAAAAATGTAACATTTACCTGAAGAGGAGTATTGGAAAGAGCCCTCATCAGCTGAACTTCCGTATCCTCCTTAAGAGGCATCAGATTTAGTATAAGTATTTTAAGTGGGCGAATATCCTGAGACATAGCCCTGTTTTCATCCATTATAAATATATTTTCATCTTCCAGTATCTTCTTTGCCGGAAAATTATTTTTTACCTTAATCGGCATTACTACCTCCTACAAGCTCCAAAAACTCGTTCTCGCTTATAATCTTGATTCCAAGTTCCTTTGCCTTTTTGTTCTTACCTGAGTTAGATGTAAGGTCATTATTTATAAGATAATCAGTCTTACCGGTAACCGAACCCGTTACCTTTCCGCCCTTACTCTCAATAAAGTCAGACAGCTCTCTACGGTTCTTGAACTTCTCCACATCACCTGTAACTACAAAGGTAAGTCCCGAAATCGTATTACCACCTTCACTGCTGCCCTCATCATTCGCATTTGCTTCAGCATTTTCAATATGCACCTCTCGGAGAAGATGTTCCAAAGTCCTAAGGTTCTCATCCTTATTAAAATAATCTGCAAATACTCCTGCCATGACCTCGCCTACACCGTCTATCTTGGTGAGCTCATCAGGCTTTGCCTTTGTTATCCTCTCTATATCATTATCAAAGAATCTGCATATAAGCTTGGCAGTTGCTAATCCGATATTAGCAATTCCAAGGCTGTAAAGCACTCTTACCGCAGTAGTTTCTCTTGCCTTGTCTATACTCTCTATGAGGTTGTTGTAAGATTTCTCGCCAAATCCCTCTAATGAAACTATCTTTTCTCTATGGTACTTAAGCTTAAATACATCACTTAGCTCATGTATCATATTTTCTCCTACAAACTTCTCCAAGGTCATCTCTGAAAGTCCTGCTATATTCATAGCATCCCTGCTTACAAAATGCGTAAGGAGCTTTATCTTCTTCGCCATGCAGTCAGGATTGGTACAGTAGAGCGTCTGTACTCCTTCCTCATCCTTAAGCTCAGTCCTTCCTCCACATACAGGGCAGAACTCAGGTACCTCTTCAGCATCACTTCCAGTTAGGTTTTCTAATATCTGTGGAATTATCATATTGGCTTTATATACCTTAATCTTGTCTCCCACACCAAGCTTTAGCCCTCTCATTATGCTTACATTATGGACACTCGCCCTTGTTACTGTAGTGCCTTCAAGTTCTACAGGATCAAAGATGGCTACAGGATTGATGAGACCTGTCCTTGAGGCAGACCATTCTATCTCACGAAGAGTCGTTTCAGCAGTCTCATCCTTCCACTTAAATGCTATGGAATGTCTTGGAAACTTCGAAGTTTTCCCAAGACTGTTGCCGTATGCTATGTCATTAAACTGAAGTACCAAACCGTCAGATGGGATATCATAGCTTTTTATTCTCTTTTCATAAGTCCTTACCTCTGCTTCGAGGCTGTCTCTAGTTACAAGAGGATGGTCAACTACAGTAAAGCCAAGACTTTCAAGGTAATTAAGCTCTTCCACCCTTGTCTTAAATTTCTCTCCGCCCTCTAAGTCCTCATATACAATAAAGTTTACATTTCTTCTTGCAGTAACCTCTGTAGATAACTGTCTAACTGAGCCACTGCAGAGGTTTCTTGGATTCTTATATTTTTCAGCTACATCAGTGATTTCATCATTTATCCTATTAAAGTCCGAATACTTGATTATAGCCTCTCCACGCACCATGAGACTGCCTTTATAAGGGATTACTAGAGGAATATTTTCAAAAAACCTTGCATTTTCGGTAACAACCTCTCCTATTTCTCCGTTACCTCTTGTCAGAGCCTCAACAAGCTCACCATTTTCATAGGTTAGTACTATGGTTAGCCCGTCTAACTTCCACATGAGGATTCCCTCCTTATCTCCGAGGAATGATTCAAGTTCAGACACTTCTTTAGTCTTGGCAAGGGAAAGTCTTGGCTCCTTATGAGCTTTCTTAGGAAGGGAGCTAAGTACCTCATAACCCACCTTTTTTGTAAGGCTTCCTGCAAGCACTATGCCTGTTTCTTTTTCAAGACTTTCAAGTTCGTCATAGAGCTTATCATACTCGGCATTACTCATAATCTCTGCACTTTCAGCATAATAAGCCTTTGCTGCCTTATCAAGTACTTCTATCAGCTCTTTCATCCTCTGTTTTTTAGCATTTATATCCATATCTACCTCAATCCCTTTACAAGCTCATTGTATTCTTCTTCAGTAACATTTCTGTATGTACCAGGCTTTAGATTACCAAGCTTTATATTCATTATCCTTATTCTTTTAAGCTTAACTACCTTGTAGCCAAAATACTCACACATCCTTCTTATCTGCCTGTTAAGGCCCTGTGTAAGAACGATATTAAATGACATTTTACCTGTACGCTTTAGTTTACACTTTCTTGTTACAGTGTCAAGAATAGGTACTCCTTCTGACATTTTTTTAAGAAATTCATCGTCAAATGGCTTATCTACTTCTACTTTGTATTCCTTTTCGTGGTAATTTCTCGCCTTCATTATCTTATTAGAAAGGTCTCCGTCATTGCTAAGAAGAATGAGTCCTTCTGAGTCCTTATCAAGCCTACCCACAGGGAAAATCCGCTCAGGATGGTTGATGTATTCTACTATATTTACATCCTTTGATTTTGGATCCTTTGTAGTGCAGACTATACCTCTTGGCTTATTGAAAGCTATAAGGACTTTTTTTGCACTTCCCACGATTATGTTCTCATCTACCTGAACTTCATCACCTTCGCTTACTACAGAGCCTAAGAGGGCATGGCTTCCATTTATCGACACCCTGCCCTCTGCAATTAGCTTGTCTGCCTCTCTTCTGGAGCAAACACCAGCTTCACTTAAATATTTATTTATCCTAATTGATTCCATAATCACCTATGCTATCCGAACCATAATTACTTCTTTTTACTCTTCTTACTTTTTGTGTTCTTTTTACTGCTTTCTGACTTTTTACCTGACTTTTCTTTCTTCTGCTTGGTACTCTTTGCATCATCCTTACCGTCTGATACTTTTATCTCTTCATTACTTCCTGCTTCTCTATTCTGTAGCTTAGAAAAGAAGTCAGCAAGCTTATTATCACTTTTAATTTCGCGTGCAAACTGAGTATTGACATCTGAAAGCAGGGCACTCACATCATCTCTTTTAATATCTTCATCAATGATTTTCTGAACTTCATCGGGTAAAGGCGATAGGATTATCTTATAATCACCACCCTCATCAGCCCTTACATAGAAGCCGTCAATACTGGAAGCAGTGGTATCTATGCCCTTTATCTTAATTTCAGTCTTCGCATAGACCATTTTTGCACTCTCCTCAGGACCATCTATAGTGTAGCAATCATCCAGCTTGATACTTTCAAAGTTTTTCATTATCTTAGGCAATTCTTCTATGCCTGCATAGTTTACATTGTCAACCAGCTTTGTTATTTCAGCCTTATCTACCTTAAGCCTGGCCTCGAGATACTCCTCTACCAGCTTATTTACCTCAGGATAAGCATTTTTCATAAGGATGCTGATACCCGCTGCATTACTACTGTTATCTGTATTCTTTGTCTCCTCATTTGATGCGGAAGATGTAGATGCACTACTACCCACCCCCAAAGCAACTCCAGACGAGCTATTGCTCCCTGTTGCATGGGAGGACTCATTATCTACTACTGATGTAGTATCCCTTACAACCCCAGTCGCACTTTCAGTGCCTGTAGCTACAGATTTTTTAGTTGTAAATACAACCATACCAAGCAGCATAATAGAAAAGCTTGCACTAATAATTATCTTTTTATATTTAAAACGCATAATTAACCTCACTTAAGCTAAAATCGTACCCTATCATTATACTATTTTTAAGTATTTAATTCAAGGAATCATACGAATACTGCTTAAGTTTCTACTTCTTTTTTCTGAAAAATTCAGCTAAAGGGTTGATTGTCCTTGCTGTTTCTAGTATATTTCCCTGTTCATTTTCAAGAAATTCCCTGAATTCATCAAGTTCTTCGTCTGAAAATCCTATATTCTTTATAAAAGTTAGGCCCGGTATGATTGCCTCAGCCTCTCTCTTATCTTCTTCATCTATAAAGCTTATGAATATCTTCTGTCTCCCATCCTGCTTTATTACAGGAGAAACAACCACTTTTATATTATCCATATATCCTCCACGACTAATCATATTATATTTGCAATTATATCATGTTTATATTACAATTAGATATAAAACTCGTGCAAAATTCGTGGTTGCCAAACCATAGTATACACTGTATAATGGACTTAAATATAGAATGTTTCAGAGAGGGATGTAGCCGTATGACAATGAATATTTCTGTTTTAGGGAAATTCAGCATTGAATATAACGGAAAGACAGTATCAGATGATATTAATCGTTCCAAAAAGATGTGGAATCTTCTTGCTTTTATTGTTATGAATCATAATTCTGCGATTACTCAGTCCAGATTTATTGATTCATTATGGTCAGATGACAACAATAACCCTGTGAATGCTCTTAAGACTCAGCTTTTTCGTACTAGGGAAATGCTTAAGCCGCTTGGACTTGAAGGTGAGGGATGTATTCTTTCAAGCAGGAGGGCGTATTCGTGGAACCCCGAGTTCGAGATAGTTCTAGACTGTGAGTTATTTGAAGGGCTTATTCAGGATGCGGAAAATGCATCACTCTCGAGAGAAGAAAAGATAAGCAGGTATATGGAAGCCCTCAAGCTGTATCAGGGGGATTTCATACCTAAGCTGGCAGGAGAGGTTTGGACCATTCCTATAAGTGCAAGGTATCACAGCATGTACCTTGAGGCTGTGAAAAGCCTTTGTGAGCTATTAGAAGAAAACAATGATTTTGATGCAATTATAAAGGTAATTCATAAAGCTATAGAAATAGACAACCTTGATGAAAAGCTTCACTGCCTGCTTATACTTGCATATATAAGGTGTGACCGCTACAAGGATGCTCTTGACCACTATGATAATGCTACTAATATGCTTTATAGATGCCTTGGTGTCAATCCATCAGACGAGCTTAGAACACTTTATAGCCAGATAATGGATACACAAAAGGCTATGGAGACCGACCTTGCTATAATCCAAGAGCAACTTATGGAGAATTCTTCAGATGAAGGAGCATTCTTTTGCGAATATGGTTATTTTGTAAAAACTTATCAGTTAACCAAGAGGAGACTTGAGCGTCTAGGTCTTTCTACCTATCTCTGCCTCTTAACCCTTCAGGCAGACAGTGCCAAAGCACTTGACTTTGCTAAGCTTGATGACTATATGTCAAAGGTTCTTGGCATACTTAAGGTAAGCCTTAGAACCGGAGATGTTGTAGCTAAATATAGTGGAGCACAGTACATCCTCATGTTATCCTGTGTGAATTTTGAAAATGCTGATATTGTTATGAACAGAATTCTTGCAAGATACAAAAAAAGGCATAGAACCGATAGAGTTACACTTTCCTACAAGATTAAAGAGATATAAACAGGTATTTATTTTCTTTAGCGTCTATATTATATCAAAATATTAGCCCTTAGATATGACGGATGTTTGCCTTAAAGGTATACTCCCACCGTATCTAAGGGCTTTTTTAGAATCTAAGTATTGTCTCGGTTGCCGATGTCAGCTTATCTGCAATACAAACAATAACAGCCTCCCTGCACTTAGGAATCTTTGTTACTGTAAGAGGCCACATATGGCTCCTAATTATATTCTCTTCCTTTTCGTCAATTCCAAAGTCACGCTTAGCATTTGCAGCCGCATAACTAGGGTGCATAAATCCATGCAACTTGAAAAATTCCTTTAGATTTTTGATTTTGGCTTTCTTTTTATGCCAATCGTATAAAAAATAGTCGTGTAAAAATGCTCCTCTTATCAATGCTCTCTCATCTGACTTAAGCTTGAACATCTTATTAATTCTATAACTCATTGCAGCCACCCTAAAACAGTGGTCATAGGTAGTTATCTTACCATGCTGGATAAATGTCCTCATCCTAAGCACATGTTCGTGCTCATTTATCCCATCAAGGAGTCTTGTTACTTCAGCCTTTATGACTTCATTATGTTTCATAGCTATTCTTCCTTTTATTTCCCACTACCGGCAACAAACCAATAGTTTCCTTAACTCTGCCTGCTATTTGAGCCGCTCCCTTTGACCTGAACTGTTTCATACTTCTTAGCGCATGCTGCTGAGCTTTACTCATCGTAGACGTATATTCTTTCACCTTGTCAGATGTAAGTTTCTCGTACTCTTCCCACTTTTCTGTAATAAGCTGTCTCTTTTCCTCTATCACCTGATAAGAAGCCTCCATTCTGCGGTCGAATTCTGCACCCATTTCCTCCATTTTCTTAACAAGCTCTGTAAGTCCTGATACGGTAAGTGCCAAATCTGCGCCAAGTACAGCAATCAACATCATTGCTATTCCTTCAATTACCAACGGAGGAACATCTACAAACAGTCCAAATACAGCTGGAGATATATATTTTACCACAAATATACCTGCTATGCCAAATCCAATTGATGCAGGAAGACAGATTCTACCCTGTATGTTAAATGGGACAGCACTATAGTCCCACCATACTGCGTGAAATAGCTTTTCAAGCACATAAGAAGTCACAAACTCAATCACCGCACTACCTAACATACATATAAGAAATATCTGCCACAGCCTGGCTTCACCATTCTTAAATATCTCATTAAATATCAGAGTGGCAACTACTGCCCCTGTTCCATATATCGGACAAATAGGTCCAAATAAGAACCCCCTATTATCCCAATGATGAGTACGTATGGTACAATATATACTCTCATATATCCAGCCCATAAAGCTAAATATAATAAAACATATAAAATATAAACCTAATGCCATCTATCCCTCCTATTTATGGTTTACCTACAAAACCTCTTAGATCACTCTGATTTCTGTTGGCAAATTCAATTCCTATAATAGGATTACCACTCTTGTCAAAGCCATTAAATGTGTAACCCGAAATTATTTCAACATGGTATACATTTCTATATCTTCCATTATTTACAAAACCTTCCATAAAGAAAAGGTCACCCGGTTCAAACATCATATTCCTTATATTCGCATCCGAAAGTCCGCCTTCTACTATCTTTTTATTCTGGTCATAGTACTTTCCCATTGCTGCTGCTGTCGGAGCGTAATTGGTGCTCATTATGTTAAAGCCAAACTTATTGTAAGCTCTCCACGCAAGTGCGCTGCAGTCATAATAGCCCTCTTCCATTCTTCTTGACTGGCTGTATTTGCTTCTTAAAGAATAAGCTCTAGCCCATTCTACCACATTTTTACGAAGTTCTGAAGTCACAGAAACCACGCATCCAAAAGTCTTACCGTTAACTTTGGCAGTAATCAATGTATTTCCCTTTGATTTTCCTATTATTCTTCCACTGGAATCAACTTCTGCAACGGCTGGATTCGCTGAACTCCATACAGTATTCCCCGTTCCCTCACCTCTTATTCTAAGCTGGTGGGAGCCTCCCTCAGCCAATACAATCGAAGTAGATGACATTTCATTGTCGATAATATTTACATCCAAATTAAACTTCTTGCCATTGATATCTACTGTAAGTGTACTTACTCCCGGATTGTAAACATCTATTGAAAGCACATTTTTTTCAAGATAGGCTGCCACCTTCATATTAGGGTTTGAACTGACAACACTAACATTAGCATTGGTAGTCTCACTTAGCTCAATCCTGCTGTTAACATCCACCTTAAAGCTTGTAACCTCATTGTCAAATGCACCTATTTTAGTCCTTTTAGCTGCTAGTCTGTTCTGTGTAAGCGTTGCTGAGGAAACGTCAGCAAGAGTCTTTTGTACTGATGAAGGTGTTGCAATAATATTGTTATTTACTACAGTACTGTTGTTACTGGTACTATTTCCGCCGTTATTATTACTATTATTATTGTCTTTACCGATATTAGTATTATTATTGGCAGTATTGCCCTGCCCTCTACTGTTTCCGACATTCGTGCTTGACTTTTTCTCTGAAACATTATTTACTTTTGCTACTACTTTCTTTTCTATAATAAGCTTATACTCTGCCATAAAAAACAGGTTTCCCTGCCTATCCATACCGGAGATGGCAACAGTTGCAAGCCCCTTTTTATTAACCCAGTATTTTCCATTGCCAAACTGGAAAAGGTTCTTTCCATTTTCAGGTGAATAATAAAAATACGACTTCTTCCCTTTTTTGTATTTATCCTGAGGAACAAAAGTTATAAAATCATCCTCTTTTATGCGGATTTCCTTAGAATCATCATTGTTTACCTTTATTACTCTATTTGCTGCCATAGCTGAAACTTTGGTATAACTATTTATAGCTGTAAAAAAGATAAATGCTAATGATAGTTTTACAGCCAATTTAATTATTTTATGCATCTGATATCCCTTTCATAATGCTTATAATCTGTTACGAAGTTAAGTTTCAATACCCATCCTTGTAAACTTCACAACGTTCTTACAGTATAACATAGATTTGTGTCATTTTTATATAGATTTTTAGTTTTTTATCTTAAAATAACAAAAAAAGGATGCCAGGTGACATCCTTCAGTGTTTGTGTGTTGTGTGTTAATATTCCTATTACTTTCTGAGTCCTAAACGAGCGATAAGCTTACGATATCCCTCAAGGTCCTTCTTCTGATAATAAGCAAGAAGTCTTCTTCTTGCACCAACCATCTTAAGAAGACCTCTTCTTGAATGATGATCCTTTGCATTAACAGAAAGATGTGCGTTAAGCTCTGCGATTCTCTCAGTAAGGATAGCTATCTGAACCTCAGGTGAACCTGTATCTCCAGGTGTTCTGCCATATTCCTTAATAAGTTCGGCTTTTTTCTCTTTTGTTATCATATTATTCTCCTTTCATTGATTCGCTGTCGCCAAGTATAAGGTCGGAGTATCCATATACTGCGCGGCAGTATTCTTTGTGTTTGCACACTTAGGTTATTCTATCATAAATTATTAAATAAGTAAAGCATAATTTTACTTAAGTTCTACAACGGGTATGAGCATATCAGCCTTTAAGATGTGGTTTACCAGCCAATCTAGGAGGAAATTCAAGAGTTCGGTAAGATATTCATCCTGATTTTCATCCACATCATCAAGATTAATATTTTCAATTTTCTCTACAAACATAGAATGCGCCCTCTTCTGGTCTTCAAGCCCCTTATAGTTGATGCTCTCCATATACTTTTCTTCGTCTGCAAAATGCACCTTAGTATATTCCACAAGCTCTCCAAGCACATTACTAATCTGGTCAAATTTATCATAAAGAAAGTCGTTATGCATCACATCGTTTGCCTCTTTGATGATTTCAAAAAGCCTTTTATGTTCATCATCAATAAAACTAACTCCAACCAGATATTTACTTGTAAATGCAAATGGATCTGCGCTTTCTTCTTCAACATTTTCGTTAGAAGCCTTATTTTCAGATACAATAACAGGCTTGCTAATAAGAGTATCCTTACTCACAATATGGCTGTACAGCCACTTAATCATAAATCTAATCACTTCGTCAAGCTTTGCCTTTGCAGTCTCATCTACCACACTGTCAACTTCACTTTTGATTACCTGTAGTTTATCAGAGAACCATTTATGCTCATTTTTCTGTACCTCAAGCTCTCTGTCTACTATTTCAGTCATGTAGTCTTCTTCTTCCTTAAAACCACTACCAGAATACTGTTCTAAACAGGCTATTACCTTTTTTAACTTCTCTAAATCGCTATCTGAAGCTTCCTTCTTAAGAGCATAGTTCAATATTTCAAAATATTCAATTCTGTATTTATCAATACTAACCGCACCAACAAAACAATCCTTAGTAAAATTAAACATCATTCCTCCCTGAATATACGAATAATAAATTCTTTTGCAGGCAAATTGCAATTTATTTAATACTTTTCGCATATATGCGACAATATATATATCGTATACATTGACCATTTAATGAACCCGCTAATTGCATATCGCATAATTATAATCAATTAAATATTTTACGTCAACTAATAGTAATTCTACTTTGCAGGAAAATTATCTGCAGATGTTCATATAAACGACAACTGTATATACACCATATAGTTGTAGCTCAGAGATTTTTTATGTTATAAAGAATTCTAAAAATTCCTATAACATAAAAAAAAGAACACCCCTAGGTGTCCTTTTTTATATATATCTTCAAAACTGCAACCGAATCAACATCTTTCCTTTTTCTTTGGTCAAGC
>NZ_DBHIEC010000029.1:0-20727 GCF_057250765.1 Catonella sp. | reverse complement strand
GAACAAGCTGACATTTATCATCTCTTGCTTATTCCGTTATCGACCGGCTAAAGTCAATAATTTTTTTACTGTTTTTTAAAGGATGTTCTTTCTCGCTTCGCTTCGAAAGAACGACTTAAATTCTAAATTCATACTTCGTCTTCGACTTGTATTCATTAAGAATTTAATGTCCTGCGTTCGTTTGAATTTTCAAGATTGTCTCACTATTTAGTTATCAAGGTTCTTTGCCTCGTAAACCGCTTATTTACTATATTTCTACAGTTTTTAACAAGTGGTCTTCCGTGGGGCAACGGATAGTATCTTACCACAATTCTGACATATTTGTCAACAACTTTTTTAAAATTTATTAAAGAAATTTTTAAAACTGCCGATATATCTTTAATCCAAATCACGAATCGCTTTGCGCACCTGCAGTACATAGCCCGGAGATACGGAGAGTTCATCTACTCCCATCTCCAAGAACTGCTCTGTAAGCGTAGTATCAGCTCCAAGTTCACCACAGATTCCTGCCCAAATACCTGCCTTATGAGCATTTTCGCAAACCATTTGAATAAGGTGAAGAATGGCAGGGTGATGAGGGTCGTAAAATCTATCCAGCTTTTCATTCTGACGGTCGATAGCCAAGGTGTACTGAGTCAAGTCATTTGTACCTATACTGAAGAAGTCCACCTCTTTTGCCAATTCCTCAGACATAATGGCAGCCGCAGGAGTTTCAATCATTATACCTTCTTCTACCTCTCCTATTCTGATTCCGTCAGCCACCAGCTCTTCTCTCACAGACTTTGATATTTCCTTGATTTCCCTTACTTCCTGTAGGGATATTACCATAGGATACATAATTGAGAGATTGCCAAAGGCACTTGCCCTATAGAGGGCACGAAGCTGTGTCCTAAAGATTTCAGGTCTTGTAAGACATATTCTGATTGCACGGTATCCAAGAGCAGGATTTTCCTCTTTATCCAGATTAAAATACCCTACCTGTTTGTCAGCGCCAATGTCCAGAGTACGAATAATTACCTTTTTACTGCCCATGGTCTCAAGTACCTTTTTATAAGCTTCAAACTGCTGCTCCTCGCTTGGGAAGTTATCGCTTTCCAAATACAAGAATTCAGAGCGAAACAGTCCTATTCCACCTGCATCATTTTCGAGCACCTTAGCAAGGTCACTCGGATTACCAATATTAGCATATAAGTTAATCTTCTTCCCTGATTTTGTTATATTTTCTTTTCCCTTTAATTGCTGAAGAAGCTGCTTCTTATCATCTTCTTCTGTCTTTTTCTTTTGATAAGCCTCATACACAGATATTTCCGGATCAACTATGAGTTTTCCTTCATATCCATCTACAATTCCCATCAAGCCATCGTATTCTTTGGCTATATCAGCCTGAACAAGGGCAGGAATGGCCATAGTCCTTGCTAGTATGGCTGTATGTGAGTTAGCACTTCCATGCCTTGTAACAAAAGAAAGGAGCATGGACTTGTCTAGCTGTACCGTTTCAGATGGGGTAAGGTCTTCAGCCATAAGGATTACAGGCTCATCTAAATTCGTCTCCTCTTCCTTGCCGTTTAGAATGCGGATTAATCTCTCGGAAATGTCCTTTACATCGGCACTTCTTGCCCTAAAATATTCGTCCTCCATGCTTGCAAACATGTTGGCAAAGTTATCACCTGTAGCAGCTACCGCATATTCAGCATTTACAGACTGAGTTCTTATAATGTTTTTAACTGAGTCTTCATAATCTTCGTCCTCGAGCATCATGACATGCACATTGAAAATTTCTGCATTTTCCTCGCCGACTTTTGTAACTGCCTTTTCATAAAGCTTGCCAAGCTGGTCTATAGCCTTTTCTCTTGCGGTTTCGTATCTGGCGATTTCTCCCTCTGTATCTTTAGTTGTCACTCGCACAACAACATTTTCTTCCTTATCAAGATATTTGATGCGTCCAATTGCTATTCCTCTAAATACGCTCTTTGCACTAATTTCAACCATATTTCCCCCTTAATTTATCTTTCAAAATATAATTTTTAACACCATTATATCATAATATATTAAATGAATAAAGAATTAAGGAGTGAATATATACTAAATGAAAGGATACTTAATCAAGGGGTTGATTTTGCTTTGTAGTAGTGTTTTAATATGTGGTAGATATACTAATGGTAACATTCATTTCAAATAAGTTATGAAGATTTCACTTTAGTATTAAATGATGCGGGTGTACTTTTGACACTGTATCATTAAAATTAGATTATATTGGAGGTAAAATTATGATTTGGTCATTGTTAGTTGGTGCATTAATCGGATGGCTTGGAAGCCTTATTACCAATAAGGACCGTTCCATGGGTTGGATTAAAAATATACTTGCAGGTCTTATAGGTTCTGCAGTTGGACAGGCACTTTTAGGAAGTTGGGGACCTCGCCTTGCAGACATGGCAATCATCCCGTCTGTCTTTGGCGCAGTAGTTGTAATTGCTGTTATGTCATTCTTCTTTGGGAGAAGATATTAGTGAATTCCAAAAGGAGGAGAATATGCGCAAGCATAAAATACTGTGGGTCATACCTATTTTTCTCATCGCAGCATTATTATATCTGGCTTTTAATCTCTCAAATAATGGCAGGGTTTTGCAGGCGGGGATACCGGAAGATGATATGGAAAGCTCAGAGAAAGGAAGGGATAAGATGAAAAACTACGACGAAACAAAGGTAAAGGTTATCCACCTTGCAGGTGGCTGTTTCTGGGGGCTTGAAGCCTATATGCAGAAGTTAAACGGTGTTGAAGACGCTGTAAGCGGATATGCCAACGGAAAGACAGAAAATCCGTCCTACTACGACCTTAAGACCAGCGGACACGCAGAAACAGTAAAAGTGGTTTACAATCCTGACATTATAAGTCTTGAGGATATACTGGCTCATTACTTAAGAGTGGTAAATCCTGTCAGCGTAAATAAGCAGGGAAATGATGTTGGCACACAGTATAGAACCGGGATTTATTATACTGATGAAGCAGATAAAGCTATTATAGAGAATATACTGGCAAAAGAGCAGACAAAGCACGATAAGCCTATAGCCATAGAAGTAGAACCTCTCAAGCAGTTTTATGATGCGGAAGAATATCATCAGGATTATCTCGAGAAGAATCCGGGTGGATACTGTCACATAGACCTCTCGCTTGCCGATAAGCCACTTGATAAGGACGAGGAGCCTGTAATAGACTCTTCAAGATACATCAAACCGTCAGATGAAGAATTAAAGAAAAATCTTACTGAGATTCAATATGATGTGACACAGAATAGCGCCACTGAAAGGGCATTTTCAAATGAATATCACAGCAATTTTAAGCGTGGCATCTATGTAGACATAACAACAAAAGAACCCCTCTTCTCTTCTACTGACAAGTTCGAATCAGGCTGTGGCTGGCCAAGTTTTTCAAAGCCTATATCTAAGGATGTAGTCAAGTACTTCGAGGATAACAGCCATTTTATGCATAGAACAGAAGTAAGGAGTAGGAGCGGTGATGCTCATCTGGGACATGTATTTAACGATGGTCCTAAGGAAACGGGCGGTCAGAGATACTGTATAAACGGTGCTTCCCTTGAATTTATTCCTTATGAGGAGATGGATGAGAAGGGCTATGGCTATTTGAAATATCTGGTAAAATAATTCTACCAAATATTATTCAAGTTTACGGGTAGCAGTTGAACCTGCTGCCCATTTATTTGACAGAAAATTCCTTTTAATCTAAGTGAAATACCGGTTTCAAATCTACGCAAACCGGACTCTCATCTTCGTTCGTTTCCATTATATCAGCCATGTAATGCCACCATTTACGATTAATCTCAGTATCTGCACCCTTCTTCCACTTTTCTTCATCCTCAATTTCAATATATCCAAACAAGGTTAAGGTTTCATTATCAAGAAATATGGTGTAATTCTTTCCTCCATATTCGTGTATCATTTCCTTCATTTCATCCCATAGCTTGCTATGGCGGTCTTCATACTCCTTTTCCATCCCCGGATACAGTTTCATTTTAAATCCCTTATACATGATAACCTCCTACAACAACATTTAGTTTTATTTTACCTTACTCAAGTAAATTAGCATTACTGTCCCTATCATCATACTTTATAACAGCGAGTTACTCTTCATCTAATAATCACATTGTAGTATATTTATTCTGATATGTCCATCTCCATTTGTAAATACAAAACCCCCACCCTCTCATGCCTCTTTGGCATAAGGAGTGGGGGTATATGTCCAAATATCTAGTCCTTTATTCTAATTACTGCTCTTTCTTTTTGCTTCTAATAACCGCAAAACCCGCTAACAGCAATAGGCCTGCTCCTGCACCATAGTACAGGCCTGTGTTAGTACCGCCTGTTCTAGGAAGTCTCTGCTTGTTATCTCCCTGTGGAGTCCTGTCATCAATAACCTTGATGCCATTATCCTTGTTAGGCTTGTTGCCAGGCTTTGTAGGTGTCTTCTTGCCACCATCTGCAGGGTTATCGCCCTTAGGAGTCTTATCCTTGTCGACATCCACAGTCTTGCCAGGGTTACTTGGCTTGCCCGGATCCTCAGGACTTGGTGGATTCACAGGATTGGTTGGGTTCTCAGGACTTGGTGGATTTACCGGTGTTACCGGATTCTCAGGACTTGGTGGATATACCGGTACAGTCGGATTAACAGGAACCGGAGGTATTACAGGGCTTGGCGGATTAACAGGAGTATCTTCGCCAGGCTTCTTATTTACGATAGTAAGCACATTCTGCTCTATCTTTGCAATACCTGTATAATCTCCAACTAATTGGGCCTTAAATCCGCTTTCAAGCTTGGTTACCTTTAGGCTTATTGCAAGATTATTATTTACATATCCTGTAGGTACAACCTCTTCAGTCAAGGTATAATTTCCTGCTGTAAGCTCTTCAAATCTTATAGAGCCTTCTGTGGCAGTAGTCTTAAGACCCATATCCTTTTCAGTCATTCCTGCCTCTGCAAGTCTCTTAAGTCTAAAACCTGCACCTGATAGCTTATCTCCACTTGTATTTGTCTTTACTACCTCAAGACGGTCATACTTTTTATCATTGATTGTACCTGATGCAACAGCTGTCACTGTATGAGTTACAGTCCTGCTATCACCCTTTCTTACAGAGTTCTCGATGAGTGCAGCTTCATTGCCGACGGCATCACCTACTCTGGTACTATCAGTGTAGTCCGTAATATAAGAAATCTTGTAAGAGGTATTCTTGTCAGGAATATTGACAATGAGCTTTCCTTCTGTCTGGTTATATGTGAATATCTTGTCAAGCCCTTCTGTAATCTCCACAGCATCTGTGAAATTGCCTTTGTCGTCAAATCTTCCCTTCCAAATCTTGTAGTTATCTCCATCAAATACAAGCTTGTCAGTTCCCTGCTCTTTTCTGAATGCGATGTTACCTGTAAGCTTGTCTTCTATCTGTATCTTTGTCTCGTCACCAGCCTCGTATGTCTTATAAGGCTTGTAAGAAAGATTCCACTTGATGTAACCCTTCTCATCACCACCAGTAGTGTCAAGCTCTTTCTTAAGCACAGTTTCATCAACATCAGCCTTTACGACACGGTAAAGCCTGTCACCAAAGTTTTCAATACCCATCTCTACGGTATTGCCGGTTGTGCTTAATTTGTTGAAGAATGGGCTATCCGCGGTCTTGTCTGCCATCTCGGCCTTTACAAATATAACGTAAGGACCATTTAGGTTGTTAAATGTAAACTTAGCTGATGTCTTGTCATCTGCACTTCCGCTAAATTCTGCTGTTATGTTATTGGCTGTAAGCTCATCATCTTTAAGATATGAACCTGTAGCCTTTACAGTTGCATCAAATCTGGTAACATCTGTAGCAGGAGTTCCCTTATATATGAGGAAATATTTGTTGTTTGCAGGATTTGTCTTATCTTCAATGATAGGCGCAAACTTAAAGCCCGCTTCAAGATTGTCATTTACAAAGAACTTACCAATCTCGCCCTGTACATCCTTAATATCTTCAGCATTTACGCTGATTCTGTATACTATGGATTTTGATTCTTTATCATAAGCGCTTTCTCTGTTGTCCTTTGCCATTGCTGTATTGTCATCGAATACATCGCTGTTTACTGCCTCTGCATTAAAGTTTGACAAGAAGCTCTTTGCCGCTGTCTTTGAAAGCATATGCTTCTCAATCATCTTAGCATTGTATCTGTATCCTGCACTCTTCTCTTCAACAGCCTGGCCGTTCTTAGTAAGAACCACTGAGTTAAATGCACCATCAGTTATACCGCCGTACTCATTGTTAAGAAGTACGTTTCTATCCATTATTCTTGACTGAAACTTAGCCTCATTGTCCGCACCGGCAACAAGCTTAAGCTCAAGAATGTGTCCAACCAGCTTATTATTCTTATATACATCATATACGCTGCCTGTAAGACCCGGTGAATTATATATTAGCGGAGTGTCAGCATTTAAGAGCTTCTGGTGTCTGTTTCTGTTAGGTAAAATCTTGGAGAACTCTATTCCACTTGCAAGTGTTGCAGGAGCTGTATCTCCGTGCTTTCTTATAGAGAATCCATTTGCAGGAGTCATGGCATTTCTGCCTACTTCCACATCTGTATCAAAGATGAATGTGTCATATACATAGTAAGCATCTGTTCCTGTAAGCTTGCTCTTGTTAAACTTTACTGTCCAAACAGGCTCATAGCCCACTCTTTTCTTATTCTCATCATCAGGCTTGTCCCTAAAGTCTGACTTAGCTGTATCAAGCACCTTGTAGTCAGCTTCCTTGGTGATTTCGCCATTATCAACTCCATTGGAGTTGGTATAAAGGTCTTCATGAAGCTTTACCTTGTATTTGCTCTCATTGTTCCAGTATACAAAGGCATCATTGCTGAAATTGCCTCCGTAGATGTCATTGTCAATATTAGATTCTACGATGAGTTCAACCACTTCCTTTACATCAGGAATAGTAAATGTATAGGTCTTGCCATCATTGGTGTAAGCGGCATTAGTCTCATCTCCCCTGCTTCCATCGGCTTTTAATCTGTAAAAATATGCCCTGCTAAATGTCTGCTCTTTTCTTGAAAGGGTATCTGATGAAAGCTCATCCTTTATGGTAACAGTACCAAGATTATACTTTGGTTCATTGATTAAGATTCTCCATACAATCTTGTTGTTATTATCTGTCTTAACAGCTGTCTTCTGCCCAAACTTCTTAACATCTACAGATGCTGACGCCGTGTAAGATTCACCATCCTTGGTTAATGAAGCAGAATTAGTGTATGTCTTTTCTTTTGCACCGTTAGGAAAGCCATCAAACTCTACCCTTGAGCTAAGAGTAAAGGTTGCAGTCCCTTTGTTTGCTGCGCTTAGATCTTCTGCCTTAATCTTGTAGCTAATGCTCTTTTTGTTTGCATTGTCCGCAGCTGTGGTTACCTCAGGGGTTATTGCTTTATTGTTTATCTTAAGGCTTCCATCTATGTACTCATCCACAATATCATTAAAGAGGTTGTCAGTAAGTGTATATCCCTCTAAGCTAAGATACTGCTTAGGATTGGTGCCTTTTACATATCTTTCGGCTGAAATAGTCCAGTCTATCTTGCTGTTTTTAGCATCAAGTACGCCTGTTTTGGTTAATACAACCTCAGTATCAAGTTTACCTATTTCATAAGTCTTATTAAACAGCCTTACTGTGGCTACATTGGAGCTGTCATAGGTAATCTTTTCAGGGTCAGGCTTGATTAACAAAGTAGACTGTACCCTACCGCCTTCTTTGGTAAGAAGTTTGGCATCAATGTTTGTAAAGTCAAACTTTGCCTTTATATTACCTGTACCTGGATCTCTTGTGTAGATAACATCAGCTATTTTAAGCTTGGTAGCTGTGTCAAGTACAGGCATTGTTAACTCATTAAGTGCTTCATTAGGAGAAGCAAACTTTAACTTGTCTCCCAAATCAAACACAATGTAATCACCCTTTGCAATTCGTTCATTTTCAGACTTTTCAGTATTAAGCACTGCATCAAATGCGATGTCAACCTGAATATCCTTTGACATGTCGATTTTATCTGTGCTTTCATTACTAAGGACTTTACCATCCTGTCTGAACTCTACACGCGTGGTAGTTTCATTCTTTACTAAGTCTGTCTTGTCGTTGCCGCCATCTGCCTTAACATAGCTTGGAGTGCTAAATCCTGACAACAGGATTCCTGTTATAAGCAAAAAGCTAAGCAGTCCTTTCCTTTGTTTCTTCCACATATTCTGTCTCCTTTGACTGTGTTTGTGATTAGCAATTCATCAGCTTATTTTAGTATGCTTGAGGCATAATATGCAAGTAGAAAATACCTGGCGCAATGCATATCTTTTTTGTAGGTAATTGCTATATGTGGTAAGTTTGTGTCAAAAGCAGAAAATTCTTATGACATTCAGGTCTATAAAATAAGAGTCCGGAAATTTGTAGTTTCCAGACTCTTACGTTACGTTTAGTTCTATTTGCTTGTATTTCTATACTAAAACCGCCTCTTGCTCCTCAATAATTTTTTTCACTTCATCGATACTATTTTTCGTTGCAAGTGAAATTTGTTCTAATGAAAATTTATTTTTATACATATTCATTACAAAATCAATTAACATTCTCTCTTCTGCCCTATCCACTATTCCCTGGCTTAAGTTACACATAGTATCCACTTCCTTTATTAGCTCTATACTAAAACCATCTCTTGCTCCGCAATAATTTTTTTCACTTCATCGATACTCTTTTTTGTAACAACAGAGATTTGATCTAATGAGAATTTATTTTTGTACATATTCATAATAAAGTCAATCAAATTCTTTGCTGTTACTTCTGCTGTTACCTTTGCTGTTACTTCCGCTGTTACTTCCGCTGTTACTTCTGCTGTTACCCTATACACTATTCCCTGGCTTAAGTTACACATAGTATCCACTTCCTCGTATAATAAGTTTGTAGCCAAGAAAAATCAGGTTACAAACTTTTCTTTTTGAGTATAGATGTGTGGACATTCTTATCTGTCCGGAGGATTCTCCTCCACCAAGTGCTGGCAGTCCACTTCTCATCTATACGGTTTACAGTTACATTGCGACATGACATCCCAAATGCTATAATGGTTCCTTAGTGAATCCAGGCTGTGGTCACTTCTGTACACCTCCTGCAGAGCTTATGCTACTGCTAAGAAAGCTTGAAGCCCGGACGATACACTGCGATCTATTACACAAATGCTGCATTCCGGTTCTAAAAGTCTCCAGCAGGACGTTTCTACCGGACAATGCTCATAACGCGAGGTTTAGACTGGTGTATTGGTTTGGGATAAGCCATGTCCTCTATTTCACGCCCATTCTATGATGAGAGGAGGTGATTAACCATGAAGAAAACCGATTACCTGTCAACGCTGTTTGTTGGGATTGATATAGGATCCCGTACAAATGTTGTTTCTGCCATTGATTTCAACCAGGATTTTTTTATCCGCATGAAGCCCGTACCTAATGCCAAAGAAGGTGCAGAGACTCTTGAATCCCTTCTTGTGGACGTTCTTTCAGCCCACCATGAGTTCAACCATGTAATCATCGGGCTTGAGTCCACCGGATTTTACGGTATACATATTGCCAATTATCTTTCTGCCAGTGATTTGTTGGCACCATTTGGGACAGAGGTATACTGTCTCAATCCGAAAGAAGTTGCCAAGTACAAAGAATCATTCAATGCTCTCGACAAGAATGATGGCATTGATTCCTTTGTCATAGCCGACTTTGCAAGAGTCGGACGTATCAATATAAAGCCGTGGCGCGGAGCCCAGTATCTGGCTCTTCAAAGGCTTACAAGACACCGTTTGCACATCGCTGAATGCATTGCACGTGAGAAGACCTATGTGCTTAACAACATCTTCCTCAAATTCAGTGAGTTTGCCATGCTGAAAAAGGAAGACCATCCGTTCAGCAACAAATATGGTGCAACCGCAGAAGCCATCTTGGAACAATACGTAACCAATGATGATATCATAGAGGCTTCTATTGAAGAACTGGTCGAACTCATTGAATCCAAAAGCCGTGGACGCATTACTGATCCGGAAGAAACTGCAAAGATTTTAAAGGCCGCCGCTAATGGTTCATACCGTCTGGACAAAGTCGTTGCTAAACCGATTACGTTGTCTATCAGCAGTTCTTTTAATTGCATCAGAGCTTTTGAGAAAGAGCTCAAGGCAATTGAAAAGGCGATTGAACATACCGTGCAGGGACTAAACCCTGTCGAGTATCAGGTACTGAAATCAATCCCGGGCATAGGTCATGTATATGCAGCCGGTATACTTGCTGAAATAGGCACTATCAAAGCTTTTACCGGCAACGGTGCACTCGCTAAATATTGCGGCATCGTCTGGAAGGAAAACCAGTCAGGCAACTTCCGTGCAGAAGATACTAAAATGAGCAAAGCCGGAAACCGTTACCTGCGTTACTATGTCATAGAAGCTACCGGAAGTGTTATCAATAACTGTCCGGAATATAAGGATTTTTATGACAAAAAGTTTGCTGAGACTACTACGCATCAGCACAAAAGAGCACTCGCGTTGACATCCCGTAAATTTTTACGTATGCTTTTTGGACTGCTGGACAAAAGCCAACTCTACTCTCTGGAAAGGAGTAGGTAATCAATAGAGAATATTGAACTTATGTTCTCCATTTCTATGGTGTACATAGGTTTGTTAAAGTTACCCTTTTATCTAAAAATCTTTTCAAAATGCCTCTTGACATATTACCAAATTGCTTTCTAAAATCGTTGCTAAGAGGAATCTTGTATTCCTTTTCTATGATATCCAGTTTCTCATTTTCTCTTAATCTGTCTGACAGTAAAGCCCCTATCAAACGATGTAATTCGTATTTTTCATCATTATAAGCTAAATCTAAATAATACGCAACCCGAAAAAATCCCACCCAGTATATGCATTATCTGCACATCCGGATGGGATATTCATTTAATTACTTATTGTTAGTTCTCTTTCGCACTGCGTAGCGTCTTCTTGCCATAATCCCTGATATCATTCCTGATACAAGGGCAAATCCGGCACCAAACAGATAGTAATAGATATTATCCACACCACCTGTCTTTGGAAGTTCTGCCTTCTTAACTTTCTTAAATATGGTTAGAGGCGTTCCATCTCTCTTAAGCACATATTCCTTTTTGCCATCTTCCCTGTCTCTCTTTATGAATCTTCCTATAGGAGTACCATCACGATGAATGACATCTATCTCCTTTGGGCTGTCCGGAAGATTAGGGTCTGGCGTGTTATCTAAAGGATAGGTAGGTACCGAAGGCTTATCCTTATTCGGACTAGGCTCATCAGGGTCTGATGGCTTATCCTTGTCACCCTTGTCTGATGGCTTATCCTTTTTAGGATTCTCAGGCTTGTCAGGCTTCTTAGGCTCCTCATCTCCCTTTGGAGCCGGCTTTGGCTCTTCGGTATTTGGAGTTTGAGGAGGAGCAGGATTAGGGTTTTCGCCTCCACCGCCACCGGGTGGAACAGGCTTCTCTGCAGGAAGATTTATTACTGTAAGCTTGTTAGCTTCAAGCTTTGCCTTACCTTCATAGACTCCAATCAGTACCATATTAAGATCTTCTCCCTGTCTGGTTATCTTAATCTTAAATGCTGTATCGCTTAATCTGTAGCCTTCAGGCGCAGCCTCCTCAGTAAGTGTATAATCTCCTTCTTTTAGGCTTTCAAAGCTTGCTTTGCCATCTACATCTGTTGTTTCTGTACCCTTTTCCTCTTCGGGAATAGTTCCCACAGCATCCTTTACAAGTTTAAACTTAGCATCCTTTAGCTTATCACCCTTTGCATTAGTCTTTGTTATTTTTAGCTCAATAGAAGGGTTACGATAGTTGATTACTTTTAGCTTGTTATTTTCAAACTTAGCCCGATCTCCATAGTCTCCATCAAGTGCCGTCCTAAGATTTGCTCCATCTCTGACTATCTTAATCTTATATGCTTCTTCATCAGCTGTAAAGCCTGCTGGTGCGGTTTCTTCTTTAAGAGTATAGTACCCTACCTTTAGGTTCTCAAACTTGGCTTCACCGTTTCCATCAGTTGTCGCAAGTCCCTTGTCAACTCCGTCAGTACTTCCAAGAACAGTTTTCTTAAGTCTGAACTTAGCTCCTGAAAGCTTGTTGCCATTGATATCAGTCTTTAATATATTGATTGTTTCAAAGGACGCAGGATAGTTTATTACAGTAAGGTCGTTGTCCACAAGCTTTACCTGGTCTCCGTAGTCTCCAACAAGTGATGCCCTAAAACCAACCTCAAGCTCTTCAACCTTGATTTTGCAGGTCAGTTCATCATCAGCATAACCACTAGGAGGAGTTACCTCGGTAAGTATGTATTCTCCCCTTGTCAGTCCTTCAAACTTTGCAAGTCCATTTGTATCCGTTGTCTCACTCCTGTTATAAGTAACAGGAGCATTACCTTCTGTAACCTTCTTTAAATTAAACTGGGCTCCTTGTAATACAGTACCACCGGCATTTGTTTTTCTGATGTACAGTCTCCTATATTTGTTATCAAAAACAGAACCATAAGCAATGGCCGATGATGCAGGTCCAATGTTTACACTCGTCTTTTTGGGCTTTATATCAGTATAATTTACTGTTCCATAATACAGTTCTGCAGTGTTATTAGAACTGTCAGACGGGCTGGCACTAGAAGTAAAATCGGTAATGTATTTTATAAGATATGTCTGGTTTTTATCAGGAATATTAATCTTTAGTTTTCCTGTATTAGTATCATAGACAAATATCTTATCAAGTCCTGTTGTTATTTCCTCCTCCTCTATGTAATCTACATCATTGTTCGAAGTTATATAACTCTTGGCTTTAAATATCCTGTAGTTACCTTTCTCAAACAGAAGTTTATCGCTTCCTTTTACCTTCCTTATAGAAGATTTATCATCCAAAGTATCTACTATTGTGACAGGCGTATTGTCATTAGCATCAAACTTCTTATATGGTATATACCCCACCGTCCAGGTAACAGCCTCATCAATTCCAAAATTGTATCCATATTTTGTATATGGTGGAGTTCCATCAGCTTGTGGATTATTTAGGGTGTTCTTAGTTAAGAAGGCATCATTAACCCAGGTAGTGACTTTAGAGTTAAACTTATATGAGGTTCCTTCTAAACTTATAGCAGCATTATTGTCGATATGTTGTAGCGAATTGAAAAATACATTGCCCTTGGTCTTGTCAACCATTTCAGCCTTTAAGAATATAACATAAGGCCCCTTTATTTTATCAAAGGTAAACTTATATCCTGTTCTTTTATCTCCGGTATCAACCGGAAATGCATCGATCTAATTGTTATTTAATTCTGCCTGCGACAAAGGATTTCCGTCTGGAATTACTGTAGCATTAGGGGTATCTGAACCACGTTCTGCTAAAGGATTTCCTCTATATACAAGGAAATATTTATCATCTGCAGGATTGGCTCCTTTGATCATTGGTACGAACTTAAATTTGGAGTCTAGTTCATCTTCAACTATGAACTTACCTAAATCACCATATTCATCATTTATTCCGGAGGCATTTACGCATATCATATACACTATGGACTTTGTTTTGATATCGTATCCTACTTTATCAGTATCGTTACCCTGACCACCCGAATTATTTCTTGCATCAGTTTTGACAGGTTGAAGATTGAAGTCTTCCAGGAAGTTTTGAGCTACATCTCTTGAAAGCGTCTGCTTCCTGATGAGTCTTGGTTTGAACTTGTACCAGGTTTTTTGTTCCTGCACAAGGTTTGTACCCCTTGTAAGAACCATATAGTTATAACCATATGCATTATTTCCATCAAATACAGTATCAATATCCGTTATCCTTGACTTCACTACCGCTTTGTTATCTTCCCCCGGCTTTAGATTAATCTCTAGCAGATGGCCAACAACCTTGGTGCCTTTTAGAATTTCATATACCTTACTCGTCATACCCGCTGTGGCACCTGTCAAAGGGTTAGCAGGGTCAACAAGTCTCTGGTGCCTATTCTCCTCATTTATAGGCATTACCTTTTCAAAGTTTATGCCACCTGTAAGGGTGGGTGACACTGTATGAGTACCGTATTCCCTTACAGTAAAACCATTAGCTGTTTTGATGTTTGATCTATCAGCTTGTACACTTGTATCAAAGATGAAGGTATCATAAAGGTAATAATCATTCCCTTTAATCACTCCTCCTTTAACAGACAGGTTCCATTCAGCCTCGTAATCGCCATAATAAACAGTTCCTGCTTTGGGATGATTCGTGCGTACAGTACTTAAAACCGTTTTCTCTAAACCTACTGTTCCTGACGAAGTTTCTTTGGATACATGAACAATATTTTGCAGGCTTGAACCCCACTTTATCGTTGCTTCATTCTCAAAAACCGCATAGTCATCATCAGAAAAAGGATCTAGCTCGACATCAAAGGCAACCCAGACAGTTGTACTTACGCCAGGTATAGTAACCTGCACGTGTCCGCCGGCATTAATATCAGGTGTGAGAACGGTAGCATTATCCCAACTTGTGGATTCATTAGTCTTATAGCGTGCTTGCTTAAATGTCTGAGATACTCCACCCATAGTATCATTTTTAAAGAATTCTTCGACCACTACATCGCCGATGTTAGTAGGTCTAAGGTTAAGTCTTATTACCCATCTTATTCCTTTTTTAGAACCAATATTAATAAATTCGGCATCTTTATCACCGAAAGCCCAAATATCAAGTGGTATGATATCTTTTGAAACATAGTAGGCATTATCTCTAGTCTTAATACCTATACCTGAGCCATAGCTTCTTGAATCTCCCGGTACTATTTTATCATAACTAATTCTACTTTGATACCTGATAACAGCACTTCCCTTATTAGTACCAAGCTCAGAAGCTTTGATTACATACGAGTATTTTTCCCTAGGTGAGTGGTCTACAGTTAATTCAGTGTCAGATACCGATATGTTGTTGATGCTAAAACTTCCCGGTACGTAGATGTCTCCGTTTTTTAATGGATTATTAAGATCAAAATATGTAACAAATCCCGCAATACTTATAGGAGTGTTGGTATTAATACTGCTTCCTGTCACAGTGTAAGTCCAGTTTATCACTCCTTCTTTGCGGTCAAGTACTCCTACTCCTGCCGCTTCAAGATTTATCTCTATATCTTTTATCTTATAAAGCTTCTGATCCAGCCTTATTTTTTCATTCTGATAGTTCGCGTAGTCTATCAAATCCGGATTTACTTCCGTGGTAAGCTCGGCATGTATCGTTGCCCCTTGATTGACAGCAAGTGAAGGATCAAGACTTGTGAAATCAAATTTAGCCTTTATTACGCCTGTACTAGGGTCTTTCGTATACGTAACATCACAGAGCTTTTTCGCTGTATCCTTGTCATATACTTCTCTTGTAATTTGATTTACGGTTCTATCGGAGCCAACAAACCTCATCTTATCTCCAATTTCAAATTCTACATAATCCCCTGCCTCTATACCATCAACAGGTGTAGCAGGTGCAACTTTCTTAAATGGAATTTTGAAATCTATTTTTGTGTCAATAATATTTTTCATACTGACTTCATGACGACCGGGAACGCTGATCGGAGAACCAACTTGAGAGAATTTCATCTCCTTATCATAAATAAGGTTAGTCTTATCCGTCCCTGTAGCACTTACAAAATCCGGCAGCTTCACTCCAACCACAAAAATACCCACTACAAAAAAGAAGCTGAGTATCATATACTTATATCTCTTCCACATAAGGTCCTCCTTTACCATCAACAGTGGCTTATACGCTAATCTATGTTATCTCTTTCTCAGTAATTCCTGTTCCCTGAAGGCTTAGGACTGGCATTTATGCCGGTTCTCTTCTTAGACTTCAATTCGTCAGCCCTTACATCTTCCCAAGAAAAAGCGCAGTTATCCCGTTTATTTTTATCTTATCTGATACTAATATATCGTCTCGTTCATTATTTTTCTTAACAGTATTTATAAGCAATTTATATTTTCCTTCAGGTAGTGTGACCGTCTTTTCTTCCTTGTTTGCGTTGAATATGATAAGTGCATCTTTATACACAGGTTTAACCAGGCTTGTCTCCTTGTTTGCTACCTTTACACCAAGAAGCCCCTCTTCTTTTACAAAGGTAGTGATATTGTCCCTTGCTGCATACGACTTGTCACAAAGTCCTGTCATTTCCTTTCGTAGTCCTATAAGCTCCTTATAAAAGCTCACCACGTCTTTGTTCTTCTCAGTAAGCTCCCAGTCCATTTTATTTAGCCCTATAGGCATATTGAAGGTGTTATGCTCTCCATTTTTGGTTCTAAGATACTCCTCACCTGAGTATATGAAGACTCTTCCCTGACAGCTCATATATATAGCCGCAGCCAGCTTGTTCTGCTTTATTCTCTCAGCCTCATCCCGAGTTGTAATGGTAAGCTTGTCCCAAAGCGTGTGGTTATCGTGGCAGGATACATAGCTGATTATGTGGTTTGGTGACAAGCCAAACGAAGTAAGTCCCTCCTCTATCTTGTCGGTCTGCTTTAGGTTGCCATTTACAAAGCCTGCCACCTCATCATAGAAGACATGCCCCTTTATAGAGTCTCTTATATCATCTGAAAATATTCCTATGTTCTCGTCTAAAAGCTTTACATTGTCCTTAACTGCCCCTTTAGCTCCCTTTTCCATATAGGTCTTGGCAGCTGTCCAAGGCTCACCGTATATTAGCTTCTCTCCTCGTCCGTATGTATCATCCAATGCCTTTTGCACCTTGTTCATCAAATCAACGGTGAGGAGTCCCATCAAGTCAAAACGGAAGCCGTCTATATGGTATTCCTCGCACCAGTAAAGCACAGAGTCAATGATGTACTTCTCTGTCATAGGCATTTCTGAGGCAATGTCGTTGCCACAGGCAGAACCATCTGATAGCTCACCTTTTGCATCAAGTCTGTAGTGGTAATAAGGCATGGAGTTCTGAAGTGCATTATCCAGACTAAAGGTGTGATTGTAGACCACGTCCATAATCACTCTAAGCCCCTTTTTATGTATAGCCTGTATCATTTCCTTAAATTCCTTGATGCGCACCTCTCCCCTAGTGGCATCGCTAGCGTATGAGCCTTCAGGAACATTGTAGTTAAGCGGGTCATAGCCCCAGTTAAAGCCGTCCTCATCCCCTGCTTCATCTACAGACGCAAAGTCATACACAGGCAGAAGCTGGATGTGGCTTACTCCAAGCTCCTTTATGTAGTTAAGCCCTGTAGGAAGCTTGCCCTCATTTCTTAGGGTAGTATTATCCACTGTAAATGCCTTGTACTTTCCTCTTACATTTTCAGGGAATCCTGCATTTTTATCATAGGAGAACTCTTTGACATGGACTTCATAAATGATGTCCTCTGCCCCCTTTGCAGGAGCCTTATCCTCTCCCCAGCCATTAGGATTAGTAGTGTTCAGGTCTATTATCATACTTCTCTTTCCATTCACTCCACAGGCTTTAGCATATGGGTCTGTGGAAATGTTTGTCTTTCCCTTTATCTTAAGAGCGAAGTCATAGTATTTCCCACTCAGGTTCTCATTTACGGCGTATTCCCATACTCCCCTGTCACGAAGCTCCATAGGTATGATGGCCTCTGCCTCTCCCGTACTTCCATTGTCATATAACCTAAGGTCCACGCTTTCAGCAATAGGAGACCAAAGCCTTATAACAGTGCCACTCTCATCTACTTTGGCACCAAGGCTTCCCTCATAATTGTATTTATCTTCAAATTCTTTTGTTAAGTAATAATCCTTTAATTCTCTTGCTTCCTTATTCATCCTCAGTCAAAGCTTCCTTTCCGTCTAAACGTGTTTAAAAAGTTAAAATGCCTTTTAACCCACTCTGATTATAGCATGTAAATCCGAAAATTACTACGTTAAACATTTTTATATTGAATCTGCATTTATGCTCGTGGTATAATCTCAGTGATTCATATGTTTACACCAAACTTTAATTGAAAACCGGGGTTATATGCGGAATTGTAGGCACCTGATTGGATGTCCTACTACACTAAGGAGGAGTTATGAGAAAAATACTACTCGTAATCGATATGCAAAACGACTTTATAGACGGCTCTCTTGGCAGCACTGAGGCTAAGAGCATAGTTCAAAATGTAATTAACAAGATAAAGGAATATCCCTCTGAGAATGTATTTGCCACAAAGGATACCCACGAGGCTAATTATCTAAGTACCTCTGAAGGAAGGCATCTTCCTGTGGAGCACTGCATCCGTGGCAGTGAAGGTTGGAACATAAGGCCTGAGATATGCTCTCTCATCCCTCCTGAAAATGTATATGAAAAGGGAACCTTCGGCTCCGTAACACTCGCTGAAAAAGTAGCTGAAATGGCTCGCAAAGAGGATATTTCCGTTGAAATGGTAGGGCTTTGCACAGATATTTGCGTAGTGTCAAACGCACTCCTCATCAAGGCTTACCTCCCTGAGATACCTATATCAGTCGATTCTTCCTACTGTGCCGGGGTTACACCTGACAAGCACAATGCGGCTCTTGAGACAATGAGATCCTGTCAGATAAATGTGGAATAACTTGAATATCAGAAAAGCTGCTCTCTTACATAGATTGCACTATCATAAAGTTTGCTCCATTCTGAGGGAGGCACTGTTATAAGGATGGTTATTCAATTCCCATAGAAATGTCGCTCGTAAGGAATTATCAGATAACTTGACTTGTTTTTGCAATATGTCCTAAAATATTAAAAAATACAATTTCTACTTGAAAATTAGCTGCCATAGTGCTATACTGTTATGGCAGTCGAGATTCCTCAATAGCTCAATGGTAGAGCGCACGGCTGTTAACCGTGATGTTGTAGGTTCGAGCCCTACTTGGGGAGCTTACATTAAATTCTTGATTAGATGAGCAAAGGCAGGTTTGAATCTAGGATTTAATTACTTCTTTTAGCATAGCTAAAAACATCATTATGTAATCAGGCGACATAGCCAAGCGGTAAGGCGTGGGTCTGCAACACCCTGATCACCGGTTCAAATCCGGTTGTCGCCTCGAATTAAAGG
Source organism: Catonella sp. (assembly GCF_057250765.1). NCBI lineage: Bacteria > Bacillati > Bacillota > Clostridia > Lachnospirales > Lachnospiraceae > Catonella > Catonella sp. Next base: position 1,657 of record NZ_DBHIEC010000029.1, on the reverse strand, counting down.
TTCCCTTTTGGGAGCCTTTTTTATTTAACCGGAATTAGGTAGAATTTACCATAAAAAAGCGCCTTCGGCACATCAGCTTCCCTGCCCCTCAATCTTGAGGGGTAAGGGCTTTTCTTTTTCCTACTTTTGTATCATAATAATCTGAGGTAATGATCAATAGTCTCCATAAGCATTTTCATGTAACAGATAAACAGCTGGAAGGTTTTATCATTGATTTTTATCTTGGTCTTCCTGAATATACGCAGACAGCTCTTATGAAGGTTGCATAAAGCATTTTTTTTGTTGAAATATTGAATTTTCAGGGTGCGAGTCCAAATTTTGGTGTGAGAAGTTTTAGTTATTTATATAAATCTTTGTTTTGCAACTTACTTTTACTCATCAAGTTCCCAATGTCCATTATTACCACTACCTACATAATTCAGATTATCTATCTCTTTTATAGCTCTTTCGATAGTCTTTACACTAACTCCAGCTTCATCTGCAATAGCCTTTCTTGTAATCCTATCATTGCTTCTCACTTTTTCTTTAATAAACTCTGCGAGGGCTATCTTATCGTGAACGACACCCTGAGCGACATCTTGAGCGACATTGTCGCCCCCAACCTTTTGCGTCGCTATCTTCTTTAGAGGAATAATTGTTCTAAATATATCTCCTTCTTCAAATAACGGATTTTGTCCTGAATAAAGCTGTGTGTACTTATAGGTATTTCTCATTCCTGAGCCAAGTTCATCCGCAAGACCTATTTCTCTGAATACTTTAGATATGGTAGGATTTTTAGGAAACGGTTCAAACTTTTGTAAATCTAATGCCCCCATTCCATGAGCTAAGTTACTATTTTCAACCGTAATCTTTTCATCATCAATAATCATTTTTGCAGGAAATCCACTTGAAAAATCTCTATGAGCCAGTGTATTGGAAACTATCTCTCTAAGAATCCTATCTCTTGCATTAACATTTACAATTCCATCTAAAACAAATAAATCGTTCAAATGCTTCTGCCCAAACTCTATAAGTCTGTCATAGCTATCAATCAGATTTGTTATAACAACATCTCTATCGTCATATCTATCCTTGTTTTCAACTCTGAATATTGCATCTGTTTTGTGCTGCGGAAGAACAGACATAATAGAGTTGTCTTTTCCAAATAAAAGAATGGCAGCCAGTGTAATACCTTCACGCTTTGTTTCAGGATCTGTCAGAATAAGATTTGCACTCCTAAGAAGTTCTTCATTACTCATATTTCCCCAAACATGATTTTTATTTCGGGATATAGCCATTTTCTTAGCTTTATCAATAACAGTAGCATCAAGAAAATCAATATCAATATTCGGATATATCTTATTAACAAAATAACTTCCTTGTTTTCTTGCATATAGCTTATATACAAGCTCTGAATGATCTGTGATATTGATGTCTCCTTCATAAGACCTGTCCCAAATTCTTCCATTGTGCCTGCACACCTGATAACCTTCAGGGACTCTTATATAAATTACTTTTTTCTCATCAATATCAAAGACTTCTGGAAGTAAATAAAGTGGAGGATACATCTTTTGCGGATTATTGATTGCTGTAGTAAATTCCTTAATCACTTTATCTGCCCTATCTTTACTAACACCAACAATCTCTCTTTTATCATTTACACCAAGTAAAATATGTC
>NZ_DBHIEC010000028.1:0-25371 GCF_057250765.1 Catonella sp. | reverse complement strand
TAATTATGATTTCTCACAACGAGATAAAAGACAAAAATGCTTATGATGGGATAGTCAATGTATAACTGATATATTTATTTTGAAAGAGCAAATCAATATTGCTTACTGGTAGTAGATATAATAATGTAAAATATTGAGATAGAACTAAAAATAACAAGTAAAAATAAGTCGATAAAAATATGAGCTAAATATACTCAGTGAATTCCACATACTCAGTGAGTCCCCTGCAACTATCATATTAGTAGCACACGACTTTGAGTTTGAAGCAGAAGGCATACAAATGTATAACTTAGATGAAGAAGTTACTGACTTTGGAGTAGAGTTAGAAGATGCATATGTTGATACTAAATCACTAACTCCGGATGTGCTCGATATTATAGAAAAATATATATCTTTTTCAGATGAAGATAATAAGTATATTATTACTGATGAGATAAAGCTGAAATCATTATTATCAGAAGAACAATATAGAACTCTTGAAACGCAAATTGAATTAAAAAATAAGTATTCCACTGCAACAATATTAGAACGAAGTGGCAGTAACCAATATAATCTGAATGATGGTGAAAAGAAAACTGTCATATCAAGTGATTGCTGGTTTAGTTGTAATATTTGGGGAGCCACAGACTTTGACATTGTCAGCTCAAAATCAGCTAATATTACTATTTATAAGAAGACTCTGTTTGGGAAAAAGCTTCTTAAGGATATAAATATGAAGTCATTTAAATATACATTGAGTGACTCGGCAATAAATACTGGTAAAAATACTTATTTGGTGCGTGTAAAACTAAATTCAAGTTCAAGGATATCTTGTAAAATAAATACACACACAGATGTATTTAAGCGTTCAGCAGGTGCAATGTGGATAAGTAACAGCAATTCTGCTATTTATGATACTAATATATTGTACCTTAAGTACTGGTATATGCCAGCATCAAAAATATCTGCACTTGTTGATTATGTGGATCAGGACAGCTTCCTTGACAATCAGAAACTGCTTCTAGACGGCTCAATAACGGTTGCAGCTATTGCTGCAGGCATTATTTCTGCTGGTACTTCCAAAGTTATACCTAGTATACTTACTACGGTTATTAGTGGTGTAGGTGGATTTGCACTAACTCAGTTAACTGATTTTAAAACAGCTGTGAAAAAAAATATTAGGACTGCTGGAGGATATAATAGTAGAACAAAGAGATATACTAAGGGGGTGTTGCTTATTCAATATATGAGCCAGGGAATCACTTTCTATGAAGTTAAAACATGGAATAACTCAACTATGTATGGACCAAAAGGCTGGACAGGAAATTGGACTATAGAGTATAACTAGTTTAGCATATTATTTTTTATAGAATTTATACATGATATAACATATAATACAGTTAAACGATTTTCTGTAATACGAGGAGGTGTTACAATTGAAAGACGAAGTTAGACAATTAAAAATTGCCGTGATTTTATCTGTGTTTACATTAATAATTTTCTGTGGTCTTTTTGTGTATTCATGGTTTTTTGGATATTCCTCAGGTAAGTTCTCCTCCGCATTATTAGTGGCGGGAGGGATTGTGATTTTAATCAAAAACTATGTATTTTACTATAAAGCAAAGAAAAGGAATGATAGTTGATGCTGCAGAGGCGGCAGTACCACATTTATAAAAAATGGTATGGAGAAGATATAGACTAGTCATTTAAATTCAGGTTTTGGTATGGTGTTTTACTTTTGGAAATAGTATGATAGTAGCAGAGGTTCTAGACATTTAATTATTTTAACTAAGGAGAAGTGCCTATGAAAAAGATTGCTGTTTTTGCTGCTACTTTTATGCTATTGTTGACTGCCTGTAGTAAAGGGGAAGATAAACCTGTCTCTAAAACATCCGAAAACCACAGTAGCACAAGTATAAGTATGACAAGTACTGCTGTATCTGCAACAAATGAAAAATCAGCTGATAAAAAAGAAGAATCCAATACTGTGACTGAGCTTAAGAAGGGAGAAATAGGCTACGCAAAGGATACAAAACATCTTGAATATCCTGCCAAGGGGGCAACAATATTGGGTTATAATGATAAACTGTCATATTTTTTCAAGTATGTCGGCAACGATTGTGTATATTATGTAAATGATGGAAATACAAACAAGGAAGTTCACAAGATTAATAGCGTCAATTTTGGATTTTTATCAGGAATGTACGATACTGACCTGATTGAAGGAGTTGTTAGTCAATCTGAGAAAGAGGAATCGGCAGATGGATGGCCATTTTCATTTCATAGAATAAATAAAAATAAAGGTGAAATAATATATCAGGGTAAAAGCTCTGGAATGCCAAAAACAAAGATAATTGGCGATAGAATTATATTCTATACAAGTGACGATGTAAAGGGAGAGGGTATCCTCAATGAATATAATTTACAGACAAAAAAGGTAGAAGAAATAGTCAAACATCAGTATAAAGTTGATGATAATGGAGAACTTGTAGATGGTAGTATAGTCTATGAGTTAGACGGATTTAATGACGGAGTTATCTTTGAGGTTGAAACTGCCGATAAAAGTAAAGGTAAAGGAGTTCAAAGTATAGAAGTCTGGTACTATGATTTTAACAAAAAAGAAACAACCAAACTTCCAATAACTTCTGATAAAAAAGTTAACTATATAGGCGGTGATTTGAATTGTGTTATTGTAGGAGATGATGATGCAAACGCAGAGAATACCGGTAATATGTATCTCAAACAGGATGATGGAACTTACAGCCATATCACGATACCTGAAATAGCCTCCGGAAACTATATATTTGAATCTGCAAGGATATCTGATAGCATTATTATCATCAGAACACAACAGAAGTTCTATGTTATCGATTATAAAAATGGAGTTTATGAACCTATAGAGCCTAATGGACTTCTTCAACAAGGTAGAATCATTACGACTAAAAAAAATGAGCTAAATATACTTAGTGATTTTAAGGCTAAGTAATATGAAGTAAAGAATAAAGCTTAGGACAATATTTGCCTCAGCATTATAATGGGGATATGGAATAATATCCCGTGAAGACTAAGTGTATGATAAAATAGTGTCTTCATTATGACAAGTCGGTTGAGATTAAAAAATGTGCAGAACCCGGTAAACAGGCTCTGCACATTAGAAGTTTAAATCTTATTTAGCATTAAGTGCTGCCATAGTGATGTAGTTATATGGCTTATTAAAGTGTGGAAGGAAGAAGATATCAAGGAGCTTTAACTTATCTATGGTAACGCCTTCCTCTATAGCGAGTGAGAACATATGAATAGCCATTGATACATCTTCTTTTGAAGAAAGCTGAGTACCAACTACTCTTCTGGTTGATTTCTCATATACTATTCTTATCTTAACATCTGCATTTTCCTTCATGAAAGCAGGACGCTGTGTATCTTCATAATCGGTATATTCTACATCTAAGCCCGCCTTCTTAGCGGCATTTAGTGAAAGGCCTGTAGAAGCAAGCTTTCTACCAAATACACAGATAGCGTTAGAACCCTGTACTCCTGCACCTTCAAGCTTGGTGCCACCTATGTTGTGTCCTGCTACTATACCTGTACGAACTGCATTTGAAGCAAGTGCAATATAGGTCTTGTCTCTAAGTGCATTAGAGTAGATAGTAGCACAGTCACCAACTGCGTATACATCAGGGTCGCTGGTCTGCTGATATTTATCTACTGAGTAAGCACCATTCTTCCAGAGTTCAAGGTGGTCTTTACCAAGGGCGTTGTTTGGAACGAAGCCGATAGCGTTGATAACAAGGTCAGCAGGATATTCGCCACTCTCAGTTACGATTGAAGATACTCTGCCATTTCCCTTATATTCAAGTACTTTCTCGCCAAAATGAGTCTCGATTCCCGCTTCTGATATAGCCTTGTCCATATCCTCTGTAAACCACTCATCATAGTAGCTTGCAAGTGAGCTAGGAGCAATATCAAAAAGTCTTACCTTCTTGCCACGAAGGAGACAGGCTTCAGCAATCTCAACACCAATGTAGCCTGCACCTATTACAGCCACCTCTTTAACCTCAGGCTTGCTGATTTCTTTGTCTACTTCCTGACCTTCCTGGAACAACTTTAAGAACTTAAGTCCCTCTAAATTATTACCGGGAAGATTAGGTGAGATTGGGAGAGAACCTGTGGCAAGTACGAGCTTGTCGTAATTCTCTTCGAACTTTTCACCGTTTTTCTTTGTGCCGTATACAATCTTCTTATCGAAGTCGATGTGATCGACCGCCGTTTCAAGGCTAATCTTAGCCCCTTTCTTCTCAAAGGCTTCAGCACTGGTATAGAAAAGTCCTTCATAAGAGTCAATCTGTCTTCCCGCCCAAAGTGCGGTACCACAGCCAAGGTAGCTGAGGTTGGTATTTCTATCAATCATTACAACTTCATTTCCCGGATAATTGTCAAGCAGGGTGTTCGCCACAGCTATACCTGCATGATTAGTACCTATAATAAGAACTTTCATATCGGTTCCTCCCAAGTTTAAATTTACCATAGTCGGTAATATTACAATTATAGTAAAAAAAAATACAAAAAGCAAATGGATTTATGATGATAAATTTCAATCATTTATAGTAAAAACATCCAAAACTGTGTAGTAGAATGTAATAACCACAGATTTGGATGTTGAAATTTTGGCATTTATTTAGTTGTTTTAGTTGATTTTGTGGTAGAAGCCGCTTCAGGAGTCTCCATCCTTTCAAGCAAATGCTCAACTGTAACAAGTTTAGTTGAGAGTGCAAGAAGCTCTGCAGCAGTCTTAAGGTCTGCAATAGGAGGGAAGGAAGGAGCAATCCTTATGTTGCTGTCCTGTGGATCCTTACCACCAGGGAAGGTTGCACCTGCAGGGGTCATAACCACACCGGCCTTAGCACAGCGGGAAACCACTTTCTTGGCACAACCAGGGAGAGTGTCATAAGAGATGAAATAACCTCCCTTTGGAGATGTCCAAGTAGCAATACCGGTACCGCCAAGCTCTTTTTCAAGGATTTCTTCAACTGCCTCAAACTTAGGACGGAGGATGTCTGCATGCTTTCTCATATGCTCCACAAGTCCATGTATATCCTTAAAGAACCTTACGTGACGGAGCTGATTTACCTTGTCATGTCCTATGGTCTGCACAGCTACCTGTCTCTGGATGTCCTCAAGGTTGTTAAGGCTTGTAGCGAGGGCTGCTATACCTGAGCCGGGGAAGCTTACCTTACTGGTTGAAGCAAATTTATAAACTAAGTCAGGGTTACCGGCACGTTTACACTCTGCAAGAATCTCTATAAGGTGATCCTGGTCGTGGTCATAGAGGTGATGTACCGTGTAAGCATTGTCCCAGTATATTCTAAAATCTTTTGCGGCAGGCTTGAGCCTTGCAAACCTCCTAACTGTCTCGTCTGAATAAGAATTGCCTGTAGGGTTAGAATACTTAGGTACACACCAAACTCCCTTTATACTCTCGTCAGAAGCTACAAGCTTTTCTATCATATCCATATCAGGACCTGTCTTTAACATAGGTACACATATGCTCTCTATTCCAAAATACTCCGTTATGGCAAAATGTCTGTCATAGCCCGGAACTATGCATATCCATTTTACCTTATCAAGCTTACACCAAGGGGTGCTGCCCATTACGCCATGAGTCATAGAGCGTGAAACGGTGTCGTACATTACATTTAAGCTGGAGTTACCGTAGATAAGCAGATGGTCGTATGGCACTTCCATCATATCACCTATAAGCTCTTTTGCCTCAGGTATACCGTCAAGTACGCCGTAGTTACGGCAGTCTGTACCATCTTCGCAGAGAAGGTCAGAAGAAGAGTTTAGGGAATCCATCATTCCCATAGACAGGTCAAGCTGGTCTACGCAAGGCTTACCACGGCTCATGTTTAGCTCTAAGCCCCTTGCCTGCATCTTCTTATAGTCTGCCTTAAGTACTTCCTTAAGCTCCAGGAGTTCTTCTTTTGTCATATCGGTATATTTTTTCTTAGCCATAAAACCTCCGTCAATAATTAAAATGTATTCGTGTATGCAATGTATTTTAGCATTAAAAATATGATTTAGCAAGAAATATCTAATATATCTTACACTGCGAGCTTATGCTTAATATGCTCAGTAAGTATGGTTATGCCTGTCGAGTTCTCGCCACCCCTAGGGATGATGATATCCGCATACTTCTTAGAAGGCTCTACAAACTGCTCGTGCATAGGCTTTACCGTCTGCTGATATTGATTTATAATAGAATCAATAGTTCTTGCCCTCTCATTTACATCACGCTTAATCCTTCTAAGAAGCCTCTCATCGGCGTCTGTATCTACAAAAACCATAATGTCCATAAGGTCACGAAGTTCCTTATTTGCGAGGATGAGGATGCCCTCCACAATTATCACATTTTTAGGAAATACATGGGTGGTGGAGTCGGTTCTGTTGTGAATAGAAAAATCATAAACAGGGATATCTGCCTCCTCTCCATTTGAAAGCTTTGCTATATCCCTAATCATCAAATCAGTGTCAAATGAATCGGGATGGTCGTAATTAAGCCTTGTTCTCTCATCATAGCTAAGGTCGTTGTGAGCCTTATAATAAGAGTCGTGGCTGATAACAAGGATGTCATCACCAAAGGAAGCCTTAAGCTTATTTACTATTGTTGTCTTACCGGAAGCACTTCCGCCTGCTATTCCTACTATACATGGTTTATTCATATCATCCTCCTGACAAAGAAATGTACTGCCGTTTAACCATAATTGAAGCAAAATATATACTTTTTATGGGGTTTACAAGCAAATGTCTATACTTGAAATTTACCCTAATACAGTGGTTATGTCAATAATAAATCATAATGATAGTGAATATTGTTATCAAAAATGTCTAAAAATTTGTTAATTAATTGTGAATTTTCGCAAAAATGCTTTGCTTTTACTCCGAAAAAGTATATAATAAGATTGTTAAAAAATAGTCAATGATTGTCTGCAAACAGCAATCATAAGTTAACTTTTAGGAGGATAGTACAATGGCAAGATTTACATTACCAAGAGATCTTTATCACGGAAAAGGATCTTTAGAGAACCTTAAGAACCTCAAAGGAAAGAGGGCTATGGTTTGTGTCGGCGGAAGCGCAATGAAGAAATTCGGCTTCCTTGAAAGAGCAGTAAACTACCTTAAAGAAGCAGGCATGGAGGTTGAGCTTTTTGAGGGAATCGAGTCTGATCCTTCTGTTGAGACAGTTATGCGTGGCGCAGAGGCTATGCTCAAATTTGAACCTGATTGGATAGTAGCAATGGGTGGAGGCTCACCTATCGATGCTGCTAAGGCTATGTGGATTAAGTATGAGTATCCTGAATGTACATTTGAAGACATGTGCAAGGTATTTGGCATACCTGAGCTTAGAAAGAAAGCACATTTTTGTGCAATCCCATCAACATCAGGTACAGCTACAGAGGTAACTGCATTCTCAATCATTACCGATTATTCAAAGGGTATCAAATATCCTATAGCTGACTTTGAAATCACTCCTGATATCGCAATCGTAGATCCTGACCTTGCAGAGACAATGCCTGATAAGCTTGTTGCACATACCGGTATGGATGCCCTTACACACGCTATTGAGGCTTATGTATCTACAGCTAACTGCGATTATACAGATCCGCTTGCTCTCCACGCTATGACTATGATTAAGGCTAACCTTATCGAGTCTTATAAGGGAGATAAGGAAGCAAGAGCAAATATGCACAATGCACAGTGTCTTGCAGGTATGGCATTTTCAAATGCTCTCCTTGGTATAGTTCACTCTATGGCACATAAGACAGGTGCTGTATTTGAAGACCAGGGTGCTCATATTATCCACGGTGCTGCAAATGCTATGTATCTTCCAAAGGTAATTGCTTACAATGCCAAGGATACTACAGCAGCTAAGAGATATGCGTATATTTCAGATTATATGGGAATTGGCGGTGCTTCTGAAGGCGAGAAGATTGCCAATCTTATCAAGTACTTAAGAGGCATGAATGACAGCCTTAGAATCCCTCACGGCATTGCCCACTACGGTGCAGACAGCTTCCCTACAGAAAAGGGCTTTGTACCTGAGAACATCTTCCTTGAGAGACTTCCTGAGATTGCTAAAAATGCAATTGCAGATGCTTGTACAGGCTCTAACCCAAGACAGCCTAAGCAGGAAGAGATGGAAAAACTTCTTAAGTGCTGCTACTATGACACAGAAGTTGATTTCTAATTTAGTAAGCGTGTTACTCCTTTTATTTATTTGTGTAGAGAGTCCGGTCCATGCCGGGCTCTTTTTGTGGCTATGATAGCAAAAGTAAATGCTCCGAACAATAATGCTTAATACAGAAACTAAGCGTTATCATTCGGAGCTGTAGTTCAATGATTATTGTATGTGTTATCTCTCTCTGCACTCATCACAGCCGCAGCTGTCAATTGAGCAGGAGTCTTCATCCTCATAATCGTCCTCTTCTTTGTGTTCCTCTTTGTCTTCTTTTTTGTCCTCTTCACTGCAAGAGCAACAACATTCAGACTTTGCATCGTTGTAGAATTCTACTTCGATGTCCTTGTCATCCTCTGCGTTTTCTTCGCCGTCTACTTCGCCTTTGGCTTTCTCTATTTCTGCCTCAAATTCATCAAGCTTTCTGCGGAGTTCGTCACGCTCTTCTTTTGTCATCTCGGCAACTGCATCCATAGCCTTTTTAGCCTTGCTCTTTACTACGGTTTCCTTAAAATCTCTGGCTGCTTTTTTGCCTTCATGGATGATCTTGCTGCCTGTAGCAACCTTCTCGCCTTTTTCAGCAAGCTTTCCTACAACCTCACCCGCAGCCTCGGCAGCTACCGCAATAGCTCCTATTCCGGTATATGCTATTTTCTTTGCAATGTCTTTAAATTCATTCTTATCACTCATAATAAACCTCCTAATATTTCGGCTTTTTATCGACCATACGATATTATATGGATTATAACATTGTTTTTTAAAAAAGGCAAATAAAATTATAAAAATTAAGAAAAAGTTCACATTTTTGTAAGCGTAGTTTTCAATTTGCTTCCTCAGGTATTATATAAAAAAGAGAAAACTATCCTCAATCAGCATATAATGGGCATTTTGGAAATCAGATCACACTTTTCTAGGGGAGTATTTAGAGATTCACCACACTTTTCTAGGGGAGTATTAGGGATTAAGCTACACTTTTCTAGGGGAATATTTTGTTCATTTTCCTTATAACTTATTCTTCGTCTTATTTAACTTTATATTTGTCATAAAGGATACGGCGTATATCATCGCCGGTTATTTCCCCTCTTTTTTCCTTTTCAACAAGCTCTAAAAATTCTTCAGACGGTTTTACTCCATCTATCTGGGCAAGACCAATTGCAAAATCCCAAGCCTTTTCATTTGTCATTATAATTACCTCCAATCTATGATAAATACACTATTTATTATAGTATAAAGTACAGGTAAAATCAAATTATTTGCTATGATTATATTATAATTTCATTAACAGCTTATTTATAATTTAACAGGTATTTCAGGCTTATTTATGTTAGCAATTGAAATATTTTTAATTAGATAATACTTTTGCCACTTGGTAATTATTCTATTGGATTCTGGTTGCAATATGTATATAATATATATATATTACAGGTTATGAAAATAAGGAATATTTTACAACCTATATGCAGCAATTAAACTATTTATTTTAGAAAAAACTTAAGCGACCAGGAGAATCCTATGCCTTTTAAAATAATCAGAGATGACATTACAAAAGTAAAAGCTGATGCCATAGTAAATCCCGTAAACCCGGAGGTGTGCATCGGTGGCGGGGTGGAGTCTGCCATATACGAGGCGGCGGGCAAAGAGAAGCTCTTAGAAGCACGAAAAGAGTTAGGGAGACTGAATCCGGGCAAAGTTGGAGTTACCGAGGCCTTTAATCTAGATGCAAAATACATAGTACATGTAAGTGGGCTCTATTGGAAAGGCGGTAATTCGTTTGAAGCCAGATGCCTGGAAGAATGTTATGAGAAAGCTCTAAAAGCTGCACTGGATAAGGGCTGTAAGAGCATAGCGTTTCCCCTTCTTGCGACTGGTACATACGGTTTTCCTAAGGATATCGGGTTAGATGTTGCAGTCAGTGCATTTACGGAATTTTTAGAAGAATACGAGATGGAGATAACCCTTGTTGTATTTGGAAATGATGCTGTAAATGTAAGCGGTAAGCTTGTGGATGAGGTTAGAAGCTTTGTAGATGATAAGTACGTTAAAGAGGCTTTAGAAACTGAATACAAAGAAGATAGAAAAATATTCTGTTACTCATTGTCTAGCGAGAGACTTCATCTGCTCTCAAAAGTAGAGACTTATGAAGTACTTGACAATGCCTGTGCTAAAGAGACTTTCTCCGCAGAGCAATCGGGCTCTTTGGAAACTGCCCTGAAAAATATCTACAAGGAGTCGTTTGAGAAGCATTTGCAACAGCTAATCAATAAAAAAGGACTGAGAAATTCCGAAGTGTATGCAGCAGCCAACATATCCAAGCAGTATTTTTCAAAGCTCCTTAAAGGGCAGGTAAAGCCGTCAAAGGATAAGATGCTTGCACTTGCAGTAGGACTTAGGCTCAATATGGATGAGGTGGTTGATTTCTTACGGATAGCGGGCTACGCATTGTCGCCTATATCTCAGACGGATACAGTTGTAGAATATTTCATCAGGAAGCAGGAATATAATGTCTTAAAAATAAATATCGTACTGTTTGACTATGGTTTAGAGCCACTTACCAATGGCTGATTTGACTCTTGCATCATGTAAATTTGAAAGGTCGCCCTAGGGTTGACCTTTTTTATGCACTTTGAGGTATGATGATATCACCAAATAAAAAAGAAAATGAAGGACAAAAATATGGGAAATAATAATAAATTAGCGAGATATAACGACTGCAACCAGACATTGTATGATGAAGAATGCAGTTGGTTTAAGTTATTGGATAAGAGGGTTATAAATGATAACGAAAATATGTGATAATTATATATCCAATAGAGCATGGTTCAGAGATGTATTGAAGGGGCAAGATGTAATTTTACGAGGGATATCTGCACTTGAATATCTTCAGTTATTTGATGGCTATGTTGGTGAAAGCAAAATTTATGTATATGCGAAGAGCAGAGGAATATATGAGAATGTTGATTATCATGTCATTGATACGTTTGATAATATAGATTATTTTCACCATGACAGCATCTTATGTTCAAGTGCAAACCAAGCCATTAATGACTTATTTATGGATTATGGAAATACTGATGAACTAGCCCTGACTGAGGCGCTTAGTAATTATTATCATACACATGATATGTGTTTTGATGGGCTTAACATTAAATACAATAAAGAAAAATATGAAGAGCTTAAGAACTGGGCAATTAATTTTTATGCAAGAGATTAGCTATTTAATATGTGAATATGAAAGGAGTTTTGTATGTATAGGTCAATAATTGAATTAAAAAAAGATATTTCCCCAGATTTGTTAAGCCGGCTTAAAGGAAATATTGAGGATGCTTTTTCTAACAGGGTAGGTACTGTGAAAAACACAGGAAAAGATCCATATCACCTTGAGTTTGCCGGCGGAGAAGATAAGTTTGGATGCTTAGAGTTTGGAATGTTATGTGTAGAAGAACAGCAAGATGTAATTCCTTATATTGAAGCCTGGAACTGGATTGATGAAGAGTGCCCTGATGAAAGCTGTGATATGCTTGAAGGAATTTCGATTCCGGTGAGGTAAAATAGAGCAAATTAATCAGCTATATAAAAAAGATAAATTGACAATATTTGACTTGAAAAATGTAATTACAAGTCCTTTTTATGCCATTCGAGGGATGATGATATCACATAAAAAACAAAGAGGCTGCTTTTTTGAACCGTTATTCTAATTTTGGAGAATCGGAATCAACAAATGACCACCGTTTATAGGAAGGAGGAAAAAACCATGGAGTATACAACTGATGAAGCTGCTAAAAATATGCATGAAGCATATTTAAAATGTAAGACTGTTTTTGATCCAAAACACTTATTGGTAAATAATAGGGTAGATTTTGAAAGTGAGGAAGAGGAATTTTTCTACAAAATCGTGGGTGATTTTTTCTTACAAAGAAAACAAATGGAGACTATAGAACATGAAAAATATGGAAAATAATAAAATTTATACCTTGTTTGCGGGAGTAAATGGTGCTGGGAAAACGACCATTTACCGCACAATGGGATTTGATGAAAATGAAAACAGAGTGAATGCAGATGAAATTCTTGCTGCAAATGGTGGTGATTGGAGCAATCAGAAAGACCAGATAAAGGCAGGTAGGGAGGCACTAAGAAGACTGGACTCCTTTATCAAACAGGGTGTTTCATTTAATCAGGAATCAACCTTAACCGGGCAGACTATTCTAAGAACCATTGAGAAGGTAAAAGAAAACGGATTTTTAGTTAATTTATATTATATTGGGTTAGATAGTCCGGAACTGGCAATAGAACGAGTTAAGCATAGAGTTGCCAATGGCGGACATGGGATTCCTGAAGATGTTATAAGGAAGAGATATGAGGCATCTTTAGACATGTTAACAAGAGTAGCGCCATTGTGTGATTTTGTTGTAGTTTATGACAATTCCAAAGTATATAATAAAGTTGCGATATATAAAGATGACAGCTGGATATTGTATGATAAAGGATGCAGTTGGTTTAAGATATTAAATAATAGGGTTATAAATGCTCATGTTGGATTGTATAGTACAATAATTGAATTAAAAAAAGATATCCCCGCAGATATGTTAAGCCAGCTTAAAGAAAAAATCGAGTCTGCTTTTTCTAACAGGGTAGGTACTGTGAAAAACACTGGTACAGATCCGTATTACTTTGTATTTGCCGGTGGAGAAGATGAGTATGGGTGTCTTGACTTAGGTACGCTTGAACTTAAAAATGATGAACTTTTTCTAAATAATGTACTGAAATGGGACTGGATAGAAGATAATCCGGGGGAATGTTGTGACCTTATTGAGCTTTTCTTAAAAAGAGGAACTAAGAATTGATGGTTTGAAAAAACGAATAACTGAGTAAGGAGTACGGACGATTTTTAGGACTAGCTAGGCTGCTAATCCCACACTCCGTCTGTACTCCATAGGATTCACATATTCTATTGGTTTTTTATTAGTGCTTCATTAGAGCACCTTGTCAGGGTCTAATACCCCCTTATCAAAAATGCCATATACAATGGAAGTGTAAGAATTTGTTCTGTTCTTCCTACATTATAATCTCCTAGCTTGATTGCACTATTTACATGGTATTTTTCAGGATGTTTCAGGATTGTTTTTGTACTCTTTACATTTCCGCTGGTTGCCTTTACTTCTACCAAAGTACATTCACCATTGTATCTAATAACAAAATCTACTTCCAATCCGCTATCTTTACGAAAATAATAGAGTTTACGTTCCATTTTGATAAAAATATCCGCTATAAGGTTTTCAAAAATAGCACCTTTATATCCATAAAGATTACCGTTTAAAATATCATATTGTGTTCCTTCCTCAAGCATACTCACAAATAAACCACAATCACACATGTACACCTTAAAAATATCTTTATCAGCATTTCCATCAAGTGGAAGTTCTGTAATGGAAAGATTATAACATCTTGATATAATTCCTGCATCTTCAATCCACTGAAGACTTCCTACATATTTTGATGCTGTAGTTCCTTTTTTTATAATGGAATACTGAAATTTTTTATTCTCTTTACTAAGCTGTTTAGGAATAGACTGAAAACATTCCTTTATGTTTGCTTTATCTTTTTTCTCTGCATATTTTACCATGTCGTCCTCATAGGAACGGATAATATCCCTTTGAATCTGCAAAACTTCGTCCATTCGTTTAGTATTTATAAAAGTCTGTACTACATCAGGCATACCCCCAACCACTGTATATTGTAAGAGAAGCTGTCTCATTCGTTTATGCAAAGCTTCTGGAATTGGTGTTTCAGTTTCGAGATTATTTTTAAGCAGTTCGATAACCGCGGCATCTATCCCATTTGCCCACAAAAATTCCTCAAAATCCAAAGGATACATATCGATAACCGTTTCTGATCCAACTGGAATTGATTTTGGTTCCTTGCCGTATCCCTTAACTCCTAATAGCGAACCTGTTCCTATTACATCATATCGCCCATCTATTTTAAAAAATTTCAGAGCTGTTCTTGCTTCTGGACACTCTTGGATTTCATCCAAAATTAGGATGGTTTCATCCTCCTCAAATACAGCTTCACTTCCTAATAAGGCAGATAACATCATTATAATATTATTAACTTCTAGGGAACCGTTAAATGCTGAAATATAATCTGGATTTTCAAAAAAATTCAAATACACAACATTTTTATAATTCTTCTTGGCAAAATCAACAACAGAAAAAGTCTTTCCACATTGACGGCATCCTTTTACAATTAATGGTTTATGATTAATAGTATTTTTCCATTCTATAAGTTTTTGTTCAACTTTTCTTTTCAGCATAAGATTTCAACTCCTTATCCAATATATCTAAAGTATAGTCTAATACTAAAACTTTTTCAAGGGACTTTTTAGGCAAAGTATCAACTTTTTCAAGGGACTTTTTAGACAAAGTATCAATTTTTTCAAGGGACTTTTTAGACAAAGCATCAACTTTTTAGGGGGACTTCCTATGCCTTTTAAAATAATCAGAGATGACATTGCAAAAGTAAAATCTGATTCCGGATAAAGAGGATGATTTGAGGCTTGCATCATATAAATTAAAAAGGTCGCCCTAGGGTTGACCTTTTTTCATGCCTTTCGAGTTATGATGATATCATCAAATAAAAACAAAGAAAACGGAGGTATCATTATGAGTAAGGGTTACACAGAGATAGTTTACATTTTGGACAGAAGCGGATCTATGGAAGGGCTTGAAGCGGACACGATAGGTGGCTTCAACTCGATGATTGAACAGCAGAGAAAGACAGGGGAAAAGGCTTTGGTTTCGACTCTGCTTTTCGATACTGAACACGAGGTATTGCATGACAGAGTGGAGATTGACAAGGTTAAAGCTATGACTGACAAAGAGTATTTTGTAAGAGGAGGTACAGCCCTCTTAGATGCAGTGGGAGGCGCAATTGACCACATCGGGAATATACACAAGTACGCAAGGGCAGAGGATAGACCTGAGAAGACCATTTTTGTAATCGCTACTGACGGAATGGAGAATTCAAGTTTTATATATTCATACGATAAAGTACAAAAAATGGTTAAAAGGCAGCAAGATAAGTATGGCTGGGAATTTATTTTCATCGGAGCCAATATCGATGCCTATGCAGAAGCTGAGAGATTTGGCATACATAAGGATAGGGCAGTAAACTATGTATGTGACGGAGTTGGTACGGCTGGAATGTATCATGCAGTAGCAAAGGCTGTTAGTACAGTGATGACTGCGGACAGTGTAGCGGAGGTCAGTGCCTGCCTTGATAACAGTGGCTGGGATAAAGAAATAAAAGAGGATTATGAGAGAAGGGGGAAGAGAGTAAGAAGTTAACTAAATATCGTTGCCTCCGGAATTTATTATAGCTTATTTAAAATTTCTATAGCAATATAGTATTATTTGTGATATAATATAATACAGATATCAAAGCATAAATAAAATATCCGGAGGATGACCAATGAAAACTTTGATTAACAGTCAAAAAATAGTGTTTGAAAATCCTAATTATACCATAGCACTCGACTCGGAAGGTCTTTCTTACACAAGTAAAAACGGCAAAAAATCAGCAGAAATAAGGTTTTCTGAAGTAGGATCTATCTTGCCTACCAGATACTGCAACTCAAACCAAAGCTATACCTTGATATTTAGAGACAATCAGGGGAAAAATATGTGCGAGATAGATACAGACACCAAGCCTTCTAGCTTAGGGCATAATATATTAGAAACCAAGCCTATTTTGGTTGCTTTTGCGGCATATAAGCTGACAAAGGCCTTCCCTGACAATCTCTTTAGTCTTGATATCACCCTTGGCTTTAGCCTTAAAGAGAAGGAAATCAGAATCTCAAACGGTGTTATAAGCGGTGCTAAGCACAGGGTTGAAATTGACAAGATTTGCAGGGCAAAATGTATAACAAACGGTACAATTAGCAATTTAGCAATCTACACCAAGCAAAAGGGCGGCTTCTTTGATACTCCTGATTTGTCTCTGCCGGTAAATGAAATTACCCTCCCTCTAATTGAGGCAATTATGATGAGAAATACAGGAAAGGGAATCGACTTTAGCAGGGGAGATGGTTTCGGTCAGAGAACATCTGAATTTGTTATAATCCGCTATATGGAGCCAAGCTTTTTCATAGGTGAAGACGGAACTATCAAGGAAGAATGGCAGGAAAAGGCATACGAAAGGGTTAAAGCCTACGGATATTCAGTGGCTGAGCTTATAGGAAGCCAGTTATAAAACTAAATTAAATAATCTTAATTACTCATGACATTTATGTTTATATAGTGTAAAATATGAATGTTATATTAAAGTTCAGTCATTTGATAAAGTTGAAAATGTTAGGATATACGGGACATATAGTGATACGGAAAGTTGTAGGATTTACCCTTTCAAATAAGTGGTATAAAGTTGTTATAAAAAACAATTGCATAATTAAATAGAATTTTATATACTAAAAGTAGGGGAATCCCTACTTTTAGCATGTAAAGAATGGAGGTAATACCAGTGATTAATAACACCTTTATAGATAATGCAAAGATTATGTCTAAGGGGCAGGTCACAATTCCAAAGGATATTAGAGAGATTCTTGGAGTTTCTTGTGGTGATAGGATAACTTTTATCGTAGAGAATGGAAATGTACGCCTGATTAATTCTGCAGTATACGCTATGCAGATATTGCAGGCACAAATGGCAGGTGAAGCAGAAAAAATAGGATTAAACACGGAAGATGCGGTCATAGATATG
This sequence comes from Catonella sp., assembly GCF_057250765.1. NCBI lineage: Bacteria > Bacillati > Bacillota > Clostridia > Lachnospirales > Lachnospiraceae > Catonella > Catonella sp. The sequence goes on along the minus strand of NZ_DBHIEC010000028.1, from coordinate 8,405 downwards.
GTAAAAGAAATCCGTACAGAAAGCGTGGATTAATGAAAGTTCTTATTGATACTAATATACTGATTTCAGCAGCTCTTAGTAATAATGGACTTCCTTATCAGGCATTTGTAAAAGCTGTAAGTTATCCTAACCATGGGGTGATTTGTGAGCAAAATATTGATGAAATGCGTCGTATATTTAATCGCAAATTTCCGGCTAAGATACAGGCCTTAGAGAGCTTTTTATCTTTAGCATTGTTAACACTTGAAATTGTTCCTACACCTATTGAAGAGCAGGAAATTGAATCAAAAATACGTGATATAAATGACAGACCAATTCTTAGAGCTGCAATTAGTGCTGGAGCAGATATATTGTTAACAGGCGATAAGGATTTTATTGAGTCTGGAATATTAAATCCTAAGGTTATGACTGCAACGGAATTTGTAAATGAAATATAAGCAATAGAATTGTACTGCAAATATGACATTAGTTAGTATAGGTGTCTGTAATACAGCAAAAATAATTTTCCCTATTGACATCTTTATCACAATCAGTTATCATATCAAACATCAAACCTGTGAGGGAGAGTAGTAGTTAAGGGTTACTCATACCAGAGAGCTGTGATGGTGGAAATCAGCATGAGGAAGCTTAGTGAATGGACTCCTGAGGGCTTATCCGAACCAAGTAGGGTAAGACGGAGTGATGACCGTTATTCTCATTACCTGTGTGATGGCACGGGGTAAAGATGGTGCATTTGCATCAAATTGGGTGGCAACGCGGATAATATTCGCCCCAAGTAGAAGTTTTTCTTCTGCTTGGGGCTTTTTTTATTTGGCGAAGATAAATATTTCTGCAAAGTTAGATTCACATACAGCTTACCTTGTTTAGCCAAATGAACATCTAAATATTATAACTGTGTAGGTCCATTAGCTTACACCAAAAAGGAGAAATGGATATGAGAAAATCAAACAAAATGGTAGCATTAGGACTTGCACTTACACTTGCGGTATCAGCACTTACTGGCTGTGGAGGGAATAAGCAGACTTCTTCAAGCACTTCTAAGTCAGGCAGTACGGCTAATACTTCTACACAGTTAGGAAGTCGGGCATCCACAGGAAGCACAGGTGCCAATACATCGGGAAGTCAGGTGGCAGGCGGAGAGAAGGTAGTTGTAGGGATAGGACAGTTTGCAGAGCATAGCTCGCTTGACAACTGCAGAGAGGGCTTTATAAAAGGTCTCGCAGAAGGAGGCTATAAAGAGGGCGAAAACCTTGAAATAATCTACGAGAATGCAGGAGCAGACAGTGGTATAGCAGCCCAGATAGCCAATAATTTTGTAGCTAAAAAAGTAAATCTGATTTGTGCAATCACTACACCAATGGCTCAGATAAGCTATAGTGCGGCAAAAGATACAGATATTCCTGTTGTCTACACAGCCGTTACCAATCCTGTGGTAGCAGAGCTTGCAAAGGAGGACGGCAGTTCATTGGGCAATATCACCGGTACAAGCGACAAGCTCCCTATCATAAAGCAGCTCGAAATGATTAGAAAGATAATGCCTGATGCAAAGAAAATCGGCATTCTCTACTGTACAAGTGAAGTAAACTCAGAAATGTCAGTTAAGGAGTACAAGGAAGCAGCAAAGGATTATGGCTTTGAAATAATAGAGCAGTCAGTAACAAGTTCTGCAGATGTGCCTCTTGCAACTGACAGTATACTAACAAAGGTTGACTGCTTAAACAACATATTAGACAACACAGTGGTAAACAGCCTTGACATAGTTCTTGATAAGGCTAAAAAGGCAGGCAAACCAGTATTTGGAAGCGAGATAGAGCAGGTTAAGAAGGGTTGTGTTGCCAGCACAGGACTTGATTATGTATATGTAGGAGAAGAGACAGGCAAGATGGCAGCAAAGGTGCTTAAGGGCGAGGCTAAACCAATTGATATGAAGTTCTTAACCTTTGAAGAGGCAGAGTTATACGGCAATGAAGAGGCTGCTAAGTCTTACGGACTTACACTTCCTGAAGGATATAAAGAAGTAGGAAAGTAAAAAGAATGAATATTAGCATTTCAAGGAGTTAAAGATAGATTTGACTCATAGCTAAATGCTTGTACTTTATTTTAGTAGATGTGGGAGGCTAAAATGCAGATTATATTGGGAGTGCTTACGGAGGGGCTTGTGTATGCCATCCTCTCCTTGGGCGTGTACATTACCTATAAAATACTTGATTTCCCCGACCTTTCTGTGGACGGAACATTTCCACTCGGAGCGGCGGTAACTGTAGCTATGATTCTTCTTGGAGCACCGATTCCCCTTGCTATGTTTGTGGCAACGGCGGCAGGAGTCATCTTTGGAGCGGTTACGGGAATTATCAATGTAAAGCTTAAGATTCGTGACCTCATTTCAGGAATCATAGTAATGACAGCGCTTTACTCTGTAAATCTCAGAATAGCAGGAAAGGCAAATGTACCGCTTTTTAGCAAACAGACTCTATTTGAAAATGATGTCCTTGCGAAAATATTTCCTGAGGGAATGAGGCAGTACAGCAACCTTATCATACTAGTAATCATTGTTTTGATTGCAAAAATCTTGCTTGATTTTTACCTTAAAACCAAGTCAGGCTTTTTACTTCGTGCGGTAGGTGACAATGATGTGCTCGTAACCAGCCTTGCAAAGGATAAAGGAAATGTGAAGATACTCGGTCTTGCCATTGCAAATGGCCTTGCAGCCCTTGCAGGAAGCGTATACTGTCAGATGAATGGTTTCTTTGAGATATCTATAGGTACGGGAACTGTGGTTATAGGCCTTGCAAATGTAATTATTGGAATCAGCCTTGTGAAGCATTTTAACTTTATAAAGCCTACTACAGCTGTAGTAATGGGTGCGGTTATCTATAAAGCCTGCGTATCCATAGCTATTTCTATGGGACTTGCGCCATCCGACTTAAAGCTTATTACAGCAGCTCTGCTACTGATTATACTTGCAGCAGGCAATCTTAAAAATAGGAAAGGAGGCAGGGCATGATTGAACTTAAAAATATATACAAATACTACAATCCCGGCACCGTCAATGAAATGTGCCTCTTTGAAGATTTTAACCTAAATATAGAAAAAGGCGAGTTTGTATCCGTCATAGGAAGTAACGGCTCGGGCAAGACCTCTATGTTAAATCTTATCTGTGGAAGTATTCCACTTGATAAGGGTGATATTTTGATAGAGGGAAAGAGTATAGCAAGGCTTCCTGAATATGTGAGAAATAAAAGAATTGGCAGAGTATATCAGAACCCATCGCTTGGAACCTGCCCTGAGATGACAATACTTGAGAACCTCTCCCTTGCTGACAATAAGGGTAAGAAATTCGGACTTTCTTTTGGGATAAATAAGGCTAGGATTGATTATTATAAAGAAATATTATCGGGACTGGGTCTTGGACTTGAGGACAAGCTAAATACAAAGGTGAAGTCTCTTTCAGGCGGTCAGAGACAGGCTCTAACCCTGCTTATGTCAACTCTCACTCCTATTGAGTTTCTGATTCTTGATGAGCATACTGCGGCTCTTGATCCAAAGACTGCCGACCTTATTATGGAGCTTACCGACAAGATGGTAAAGGAGAAAAAGCTGACGGCCATTATGGTAACTCATAACCTAAGATATGCTGTTGAGTATGGCAACAGGCTGCTTATGATGCATCAGGGTAAGGCGGTTATAGATAAGGCAAAGGAAGAGAAGGCTAAGATAACGGTAGATGATATACTTGGGAAATTTACTGAAATTAGTATTGAGTGTGGGAACTGATATGTGGTATAATATTATATACTAAGTGACGCCCCTACCTCTGTAAGTACCAAAAAAGTTCAGCGTGCTTCGCACATTCACTTTTTTGGTAACTTACAGACGGGGTTCATTGCATCTTGGTATGATATTATACCACTTATTTATGTTTGGTAGGTTGAAGGGAGTAGATTAAGATGAACAAAGGTTTTAAGATTTCGATTAATTCACCGGTAGTACTTGGATTTTCGGCGATATGTCTGATTGCGCTGGCTCTTAATATATTTACTAAGGGGGCGACTAATAAGCTGTTTTTTATGACCTATCATTCTTCGCTAACCAATCCAATGACCTACCTCAGATTTTTCACCCATGTTTTCGGTCATAGCGGTGTGGATCATTTTATGGGAAATATCACCTATATCCTGCTCTTAGGCCCGCTGCTTGAGGAAAAGTACGGAAGTAAACTCCTCATACAGTCGATAGTAATTACTGCCCTTATTACAGGACTTGTGAATTATATACTATTTCCGAATGTAGCCCTTTGTGGAGCAAGCGGAGTGGTTTTTACCTTTATTTTACTTAGCTCATTTACAGGTTTCAAGGACAGGGAAATCCCTCTCACATTCATCTTGGTAGCTGTCATCTTCATAGGACAGCAGGTATATGACGGTATTATGGTAAGAGACAATATTTCAAACCTCTCCTATGTACTTGGTGGTGTTGTAGGCTCGGTTATGGGATATATGCTTAATAAGAACGGAATTAAGAGAGGGTGAAATGATTAGATTCAATAATGATTACAATAAGCCTGCGCACAGTGAGGTGCTTAAGGCGGTTATGGATATAAGTGATGTAAGTTATCCGGGATACGGGCTGGATGAGCTTTGTGAAAAAGCTAAGGCTGAGATAAAAAAATACATAAATAAGCCTGAGGCAGAGGTGCATTTTCTTGTAGGAGGCACTCAGACTAACTTCATCGTGATAACTTCTGCGCTTAGGAGCTATCAGAGCGTAATCAGTGCAGACTCAGGGCACATAAGCGTACACGAAACCGGAGCAATAGAAAATACAGGACATAAGGTTGAGACAGTAGCAGGAAAAGATGGGAAGCTTACTGCTGCACAGGTAAAAGAGGTGGCAGAAAATTATAGAATCAGCGGTGTAAAGGAGCATATCACAGAGCCTAAGATGGTCTATATTTCATTCCCTACAGAGTATGGAACTATCTACTCTAAGAAGGAAATTGAAGAAATAAGTGAGGTATGTAAGGAGTACGACCTTTATTTTTTCATAGACGGTGCAAGGCTTAGCTATGGACTGGCAGCAGAGGGAAATGATGTAACTATGGAAGATTTGGCGAATTTTGCAGATGTATTCTACTGTGGTGGTACGAAATGCGGAGCAATGTTTGGTGAGGCAGTTATCATTACCAACAAGTCTCTTATGTCAGGCTTTAGAAGCTATATGAAGCAAAATGGTGCCCTCCTTGCAAAGGGTTGGCTCCTTGGTGCACAGTTTAATGCTCTTTTTGAAGACGGACTTTACTTTAATTTAGCTGAGTCCTCTGTTAAATATGCAATGAAGATAAAGAAAGCCTTTAAGGATAAGGGAATTAAGTCATACATTGAAAGTCCAACCAATCAGCAGTTTGTTATACTAAGCAGGGGGCAGATGGATGAACTTTCTAAAAAATACGCCTTTGAATATGAGGGGAGATGTGACGAAGACTCCCATATAGTAAGGTTCTGTACAAGTTGGGCTAATACTGAGGCTGAGGTTGATGAGCTGGTAAAGGATATTGAGAGGTTATAAAAATTAAAAGTTAGAATAAAGGTAGTTTTAAGCCGAACTTTGGATTTTTACCAAAGATATTAATCCCCTTGACCTGTCCCTTAGGGACTGTACTACACTGTAGGCAGGAGGTGATGACTATGTTAAGAAATGAAATACAAAAATTGACCGGTCTTACGAGAAAGGCAATAGAGTATTATGAAGAAAACTACAATGTAATTCAAGAAAGACTTGCACTTCTTGAAAATGGAGAGACTATTTATGAGAGACTTGAAAGAGCTTTTCCGGGATATTTTGGTATGATGATATTTAGCTCATATCAGCCTTTTTTAAGCGAGCCGTTAAAAGAATCAGAAACTTCAGCTTATAATGAGTATATAAACTATCTGGACAGCCTGCCAACATTTGAATTATCTGAAGAAGAAAGAGATTACATTGAAAAAAACACTGCTGGTTTAGGGATAAATGAATTAAAGGATGTAAACAATGCTAAGATTAAAGCTGTAGAAGACATCAAGCAGTGGTGGACTGAGAACAAGGATACAGTAACTAAATATGAGGAATTTAAAAACAGTGATGAATACGCAAGCAGTCTAATGAAGAAAATATATGATAAGCTTAAAAAATATATGGAGGATAATAATTACTATGAGACTGCAATTCCTCTTATCAGGCAATTTAGTAAAACCTATGATGATTATTACAAGAAGCTGCTTGAAGCAAATGATGAGTATATGAAGCTGCGTAAGATATAAAAATTATAAAATAAATAAGTAAGATATGCTGCTCTGCCTGAATAGGTAGGGCTATTTTTGATAAAGTATTATTCTTTACTTTTTCTTTATAATAGCTTATACTATAATCAGTATAAAAAATGGAGGTAGTTATCATGGCACAGGTAGTTAATGTTAATTTCAAGTTAGATGCGGATATTAAGAAAAGCATGGAAGAGGCTTGCTCAGAAATGGGGATTTCTATGAGTGCGGCATTTAAGATATTTGCAAAAAAAGTAGGAAGAGAAAAAAGAATTCCATTTGAAGTATCTGCTGATCCGTTTTATTCGGAGAGTAATATCAGATATTTAGAGGAAAAAATGGAAGAATATAAAGCTGGAAAGCTTAAATTTGCAGAACATGAACTATTGGAGGATTAAGAATTATGCAAGTATCGCAAGTGCAGTGGGATTTTGATGCATGGGAAGATTATATGTATTGGCAAAATCATGATAAAAAGGTTTTAAGACAGATTAACAAACTTGTAAAGGACATAAGTCGTAGTCCGTTTGAAGGCCTAGGCAAGCCAGAGCCTCTAAGGGAAAATCTTAGAGGACTTTGGAGTAGGCGGATTAATAAAGAGCATAGGCTTGTATACCTAGTTAGAGAAAATACTGTGCTTATATTTTCTTGTCGAGGTCACTATGATGATTAGAACTGATGTTGGATAGGTATTTTATAAATCTGGTTGTAAGCGTTGACGTTACATTTAGTTGGATATAAAATATCTTCAGGAGGAAGATTAATGCAGATATCAAGTAGATTTACAGTGGCACTACACATATTTACCTGTGTGGACACTTTTAAGGGAGAATACAAGATTACAAGTGACTTTTTAGCAAGCAGTATCAATACAAACCCTGTCATTATAAGGAATATACTAACCAAGCTTAAAAATGCAGGGCTTATCACTGTTGCTAGGGGAACAGGTGGGATTACACTTACAAGACCTTTGTCGGACATATCGTTTTACGATGTTTATCAGGCAATCGAGCCGGTTGAAAATGGAGAGTTGTTTCATTTTCACGAAGCTCCAAATCCAAACTGTCCTGTAGGAAAAAATATACATGGACTTCTTGACGGTAAGTTAAAGTCCATTCAGTCAGCTATGGAAAATGAAATGAAAAAATATACACTTTCAGACCTACATACCGGAATGCAGGAACTGCTTAAGAAAGAAGCGTAAAATGAATATTACAAATCTTCAAAGAGAGAGACTGGACTATCTGGCTAAAGAATTTGTCAAAGAGTCGGAAGACTATAAGGATATAGCGATACCCGAAGATACAGAGGGTAAGCAAAGGGTACTTCGTTCGCTAATGAACATTCGCCTGCCAAAAGCAATAAATGATGAAGTGCTTAAGGTCCAGGATGAATATTTAAGAGAAAGAGCAAAAGAAGTTGGTATAGTAGATATTTCCAATATTCCTGAAGTAAATAAAGGAATATCGATTTGGCAGGGAGATATCACAAGACTTGCTGTGGATGCCATTGTAAATGCGGCTAATTCACAGATGCTAGGCTGTTTTGTACCTATGCATACCTGTATAGATAATTGTATCCACACCTTTGCCGGGGTTCAGCTTCGCCTTGAGTGCAATAGGCAGATGAAGTTATTTAGGGACAAATACGGAAAGGACTATGAACAGCCAACTGCTATACCTATGCTGACCAATGCATACAATCTGCCTGCAAAGAAGGTCATCCACATAGTAGGCCCTATTGTAAATGGGATGCTTACAGCAAAACATGAAAAGGATTTGGCTGACTGCTACAAGAATACCTTGGATATGTGCAGAGAAAATGGACTAAGGACAGTTGCTTTTTGTTGCATTTCAACGGGAGTATTCTGCTTTCCTGGTAGAAGGGCAGCAGAGATAGCTGTTAAGACTGTCAAAGAATGGCTGGCAGAGAATGAAGGGCAGATTGACAGAGTTATTTTCAATGTGTTTAAGGATGAGGATAGGGAGATTTATGAAGCAATTGCATAATTTTAATTTGTAGGGCTAATGTGTTGTTTGACTTACTAAGTCACGCCTTCGCTGATAAATGTCCAGACTCGCTCCGGTTTTTCTGCAAGGTGCTATT
>NZ_DBHIEC010000027.1:0-26343 GCF_057250765.1 Catonella sp. | reverse complement strand
TTCCTATACCTATAAGTATCATTCTTCCATAGGTAAAATGCCCTTTAATCACTGACAGTTTGTAAATAATTAAAGCAGTCGCAATACCAAATATCATCGCGAGCACGGACACTATGCTTCCCCTAAGTCCAAGCACCAGTATCAGAAAAACTGCTGCAGTGCTTGTTCCTGCGGATATACCTATTACATCAGGTGAGGCGAGTGGATTGTGTAACAATGTCTGAAATACATAGCCCGCCACTCCAAAGGCAAAACCTGAAAATACAGCTCCCATCATTCTCGGCAGCCTCACACTTTCTACTGCATAAGATACTCCTTCAATAGTTTCGCCAAGTAAAACCTTTATCACATCGCCTATGGGATAGGACACACTCCCCAAGCAAAGCTCACAGGCTGCTAGAATAAGAGTAAGGCTAAGAAGGACAAGTACAACAAGCCTCCATCTAAGAGTCCTTTTCTTATATCCTGCATTTAGCTCTGTCATAGACTCTTTACCCTCCCTTTCCTAATGGCCAGAATGAACACAGGTGCACCGATTACAGCAGTAACTATGCCTACTTCAGTCTCTCCCGGCAAGCTTATTACTCTTCCTATTATGTCTGAAATAAGCATGAGTATAGCTGAACCCAGAAAAGAAAGAGGCAGCATCTTACTCATTTCGCTTCCAAATATCAGTCTTATAATATGAGGTATGATAAGCCCTACAAAGCCTATTGGTCCTGCAAGTGCTGTAGTAGCACCGCATAATAGTACTGATGAAAGTGCTCCTATGGTTCTTGTCATCACTACATTAGTCCCAAGAGCAGTAGCGGCTTCATCTCCCAAAGCCAGATTATTCAAATACCCTGATATGAACATTGATATGATAAAACCCACTATTAAGAATGGACTAATGAGCGTAATATTTTCCCAGGTTGCACTTCCTATGCTCCCTACCTGCCAGAACCTGAAAGCTTCCATTACCCTGTTATTTGGCAGCATAATGGTGCTTACAAGTGAACCTAGGACTATGCTTACTGCTGAGCCTGAGAGTGCCAGTTTTAGCGGTGTAGCACCGTCTTTGCCCATGCTTGCTACACTGTATACAAAAACTGCAGTAACTCCTGCTCCTATTATGGCAAGCCATATATACTGATACGCAACTGTAATATTAAAAAATGCTATACCTGCAACCACGAAGAGTGAGGCCCCGGTATTTACACCAAGTATACTTGGATCAGCAATAGGATTCCTTGTTATGCTCTGCATAAGAGCCCCTGATATGCCAAGTGCTCCTCCTGCAAGTATGCCAAATACGGTTCTTGGAATTCTTTGTAATATTATAGCCGCCTCAAGGCTATCCGGATCATTTCCAAGGAGAACGTCTATAACCTTAGTAAATGCTATACTTTTAGCCCCCAGCGATATGGAAAATATTGCCATAATAGAAAGCAGGGCCAAGCATAAGATGATAGAAAATACAAACTTTTTCTTTCCCATGTTTACCCTGCCTTTTTATTTATTTAACTACTGCATTTATTGCTTCAAGATAGTTCACAAGCTCTGCCTTTATAGAAAGCACTGAAGGATTGCAGGACGCTGCAAGATTGCCGTTGCTGTCAAGCACCACTACCCTGCCCTCTTTGACTGCAGGAATCTTAGAGAAGATTGCGTCTTTTTTCAAGGCGGCAACTGTCTTATCGTCACCGTAAGTTATGATAATATCTGTATCACTTAGGGCATCAACTGCCAGTTCAGAAGATATCTGCACATAGAATGCATTTTTATCTTTTGCCTGTGCCTCTACCTTTTCAGGAAAAGTAAAGCCTAAGTCTGTAAGATAAGCTCCTCTTGGGTCAGCAGTCCTGTAAACTGAAAAGCTACTTAGGTCAGCTGCATTAATATAGCAGATTGCCGCACTCTTATTGGCGAGATTAGGATATTTTGCAAGGCTTTCTTTAATAAATGCCTCTGTATCGGCAACAAGTTTTTCTCCATCAGACTTCATCCCCAGTGCCTCTGCTGCCTCTACTGTCTGCTCCCTCCAGGTGGTCTTCCAAGCTGTTTCCTTAAAAGGAAGGGTTGGTGCTATCTCAGAAAGGCGCTTATAAGCCTTTTCATCCATTCCTGAGTAAGGAGCTACTATTATATCAGGCTTGGCCGCTGCCACAGCCTCATAGTCATAGCCTTCAAGGTCGTTAAACACATTGGGATTATCAGTTCCGAGCTCCTTAAATTTTGCCTCAGTCCAAGGTAAAAGTCCCTTATCAGTAACAGGTCCCCAGTTTGCCCTAGCTGTACCTACGGGAACAATTCCAAGAGCCAAAACTGCATCTGCATTGTTCCAGTCAAGTGTTACTACTCTTTCAGGTTTTGACTTAATTACAGTCTCCCCGTATGCATGCTTCATTGTTATAGGAAATGAAGCCATAGCTGTGGAACTTGATGAAGCACTGCCCGTAGAAGCGGAACTTGATGCGGTAGACGTTTTGTTGTCTTTAGCCTCAGTGGATGATGACTTTGCTGAGCTTGCCACGCTTGCTGTCTTTGACGCGGCAGAATTTGCACTTTCTCCATTCTTAGCTCCACAACCTGCAACTACGGCAACTGCAAGCGCCATTGGTATTACTGCACTTAATAGATTTTTAACTCTCATAACTTCCCTTTCTTCACACGTTTTACAGAGACTACAACAGTTATGCATTACCCTTCATAATTACAATTGCATATCTTTTGCACTTTTCTGTGTCTTATTATGCTATGCCTTAAATATAACAATTTAGTAAATAATAATCAATATCATTCTTGTACAAATTTTATATTTATTTTAGCTTCATTTAGTGCAATATTTAATAATCCCCCTCCACACCTTCACCATCTTATCAAACCTATCATAATTGTATATATTGGATACTGGTGCAGCATCATATTTATATTGTAATTCATCTATTTGCTGTAAATTCTTACGTAAATTTATATTATTTTTAATGATTCTTTGACTTAACAAATCTTAATAAAAATGTTATAATTAGATGGATAACTATAATTTGCCTAAAATATTTATGGATATTCATATTTTAGCTTTGTTATCCTTTTATCAAACTCACAAATTATGAGTATTGTTAATAATATCACAAAATCGCTTTCACTTTGTAAATGCCTTATTTGTGGTTTTATATTTGTTCTTTACTAAACTAAAACTTAAGGAAGGGATGCCTATATGTTTATTGCGAGACAGCCCATATTTGATAAGACCAAAGAAGTATATGGATATGAGCTGCTTTTTAGAGGCAGCAATACATCCAACGCTTACAACGGTACCAGTGCCGAAAGTTCGACTGCAGTTGTACTTGGAGGGCTTTTTGAGATTGGAGTAGATAAGATAGTTGGAGATAAAAAGGCCTTTGTCAATTTCAACTACAATTCACTTATGTCCAATTCCATTGAGCTGGTGGATCCTTCAACCCTTATCATAGAGGTTCTTGAAGATGTCGAAGTTGACGCAAGGCTTATGCGCCGTTTAGATAGTTTACATAAAGAAGGATATCGTATTGCCTTAGATGACTTTGTACAGAGCATCAAAGACTTTAAGATAGTTCCGATAGCTGATATCATCAAATATGACCTTATAGCTACACCTCTTGATACGATTCAGGATGAGGTAATGGAAGCACTCAGGCGTAAAAAGGTGCTTTTAGCTGAAAAGGTTGAAACTGAGGAAGAGTTCATAGCCGCCCGTAAAATGGGCTTCCAACTCTTTCAAGGTTACTTTTTTAGTAAGCCTGTTATAGTTGCGGGACTTAAGGGCAAGAAACCTGATATCACTATATACAGAAGGATACTTAATGAACTGCATCAGGAGGAGCCTTCTTTCCAGGGACTGGCTGAAATACTTGAAACTGACGTTTCAGTGGCATACAGACTGGTAAATGTAGTCAGCAAGAAGAATGAGCACGATATACAAAAAGGACTTAAGTCCGCACTTGTCAAGATGGGACTTACCGATTTTGAACGCTGGGTGCATATTATGATGCTACAGGATCTCTCTGTAAATAAGCCTCACGAGCTTATAAGGACCTCTCTTATACGTTCAAAGTTTGGCGAGCTGGTTGCCAATAATACCGGAAGCCTCTATACAAGGGCTTCTGAAGTATCGCTTATGTGTCTCTTTAGCGTACTTGATGCCATGCTTGATCTCACTATGGAAGAAGCTATGGCTGACTTGTCCATAAGCCGTGATATCAAGGATGCTCTTGTCAAACGAGAAGGCCCTCTTGAACCTGTTCTTGAACTGGCAGAAGCCTATGAGCAGGCTGACTGGGAGAAGTTAGACCGTATAGCATCTAAGCTGGGTATTGACGCGAACCGCCTTGGAGGCTGGTATATGGAGTCCATTGAATGGTCAGATAGAATCATGGAGGGCGTATAAGAAATTCCTGTTAAAATTATAATACATCTCCAGGAACAAAAGGAGTCAGGTACATTCCACCTGACTCCTTTTTTATGACTATATCACTGCCCTAATCTCTCGTATAATAAAACCTTTTCTACTGCTCTATCCTCGCAGCAGCTATAACTAAATCGTGTCTACTGCTCTATTTTCACAGCAAATTAACTATATTTCTCCAAGCATATTTTCAGGGTCTTTTTCAGCCTTCACCTTATCATTTGCCCTCACAATAATACCATCTTCATCTATGAGATAGGTAGTCCTTACAACTCCCATATACTCTCTTCCTGCCATCTTCTTTTTATGCCACACGTCATACGCCTTGATTGCAGTTAGCTCCTCATCAGAGAGAATGGTAAATGACAGTGAATTCTTTTCCTGAAATTTCTTGTGTGAAGCCACACTGTCTTTGCTTATTCCAATCACCTCTACACCTTTTTCAGTAAAAAGAGGATATCTCTCAGAATATCCACAGGCCTGCTTTGTACAGCCCGCTGTATTATCCTTTGGATAAAAATAAAGTATAAGCTTCTTTCCTTTGTACTCTGATAGTGAATGCATATTGCCATCCTGATCCGGCAAATTAAAATCCGGTGCCTTTGTTCCTACTTCTAACATAGTCCCTCCTATTCTGCTTATTCCTGATCCTCAGGAAACATAACCAAATCCCTTACAAAAACCTCAATGAACTCACGACATCCGCCACAGCCGGTGCTGCAGCCTGTTATCTCAGAAACCTCCTCGAAGGTCTTTGCTCCTCCATTTACGGCATCGATTATCTGTCCATAGGTTACATTTTCACAATTACAAGCTATTTTATCTCTTTTCATATTTTTTCCTTTTCTATTTTTATTTTGGTTACAAAAGTCAATGAATCCTATTGAAAGCAAGCCGAACTGAATTCACTGGTTTTAACTCCTAAACATTAAATCAAGTCTAACTTAGTCTAAATGGTTATCCTATTTTTTTCAAGTGTAAATGCAAATATCGTCATTTTTACCAGTAATATAGCCTTATAACGAAATCAATCCCAAAGCTTACCCCAAACTTCATTGCAGACCTTTTTACAGAAATTCAGTGAAAACATATTGTCCTGTGCCTTCATTACATTTTTCTTGGCAAGTTCTTCTGTATATTGGGTTAAAGGATATACACTGGAGCCAAATCTTGCTCCATTGTTATGCATGACAGTTGCCTTCACTCCGTATTTCGCTATCCTCACCTTATTATCAGTCCCTCTTTTAAGCTTAACTTTGGCTATTCCTCCTACATATCTGTCTCCAACCCTGCCATCAGACATGGTGCTGTTAACAAAGTTCCCAAGAGAATAGTACACAAGCATCTTATGTCCTGTTTTCTTATCTGTCACATATTTAATAGGCTCTATTACATGTGGGTGAGCGCCAAGCACAAGGTCAACTCCGTTTTCCACAAATATCTTGCTCCAGATCTTTTGATAATCTGAGATTCCTCTAAAGTACTCCGTCCCCCAGTGTTGGCATACTATAGTAAAGTCTGCCTCCTTTTCAGCCCTTTTTATATCATTTATTACCTCATCTTTTACAAGATAGTTGACTGCATAAGGCATATCCTTTGGAAGAGGGATTCCATTGGTTCCGTAGGTATAGTTTAGAATCGCAACCTTTATGCCGTTTTTCTTGTAAATGCAGAGCTTCTTTTTCTGAGCCTCAGAGGTATTTATACCAACAGTCTTTATCTTAGGATATTTTTTCCAGAAGTTAAGACAGTTGTATATTCCCTGCTTCCCCCTGTCAAGTGAGTGGTTGTTGCTTTGAAGAACTACATCAAAGCCTGCATTTGCAATGGCATCTCCCAGTTCATAAGGACCATTGAAGGTAGGATAGCCACTTACCCCAAGCTCTTTACCGCCAAGGATTGTTTCCTGATTGACTATGGCTAAATCTGCTTTTTTGATAATGGGCTTAATTAGCTTAAATATCGGATTGAAATCATAGCCTCCCTTTCCATCCTCCGACCAGTAAGCAAGCCGTGTGTGTAAAAGTACATCCCCCGCCATAACAAGGTCAAGCTCGTTTTCCTTACTTTTTTTCTTTGCTTCCTTAGCAGTTTCATTTTTAACTTCATTTTTAGCTTCATTATCTGCAAATGCCTTATATTGCGGTGTTATATTGACGGTAAATAAAACCAATGAAAGCCACAATGTTAATATTTTTTTAAGTTTCATAATCCCCCTTCTTTATATAGAAATTAAGATACAGCGTCAAAATAGGCTTCATTTTTACATATAAGCCCGTAAAAACTCTTGCCATTTTGACCACTGTATTATATTATTTTTTAAGATTAATTGCTAAAAATTTCTTCTCCATTTGAAAGTACCCTAAACTTCTTAGTCTTAAAATCAGCTATAAGTTCAGCCCTTTCTCCCTCAGCCTCTCTAATTATGTGAAGCTTATCCTCATCAGTATCAGGTATTTCAAACTTACCATCGAGGGCAAAGGCCTTAGAAGTATTTCTAAACTCCATAAGCTTAAGCAAATCTCTTACTACAGGGCGTTCTACCTCTTTGTCCACTTCCTCCAAGGTGTAATAATGCCTGTTGATGTTTCTACCTACTTTAGTTTCTTCAAGAAGCTTAAGGTCGTTCTTACCTGCAAGAAGTCCCACATAGTACACCTGAGGTATGCCCTTTGCAAAGAACTGTACTGCCCTTGCTAATAGGTAAGCATCATCATGGTCTCCGAGAGCCGCATAGTATGTACAGTTTACCTGATAGATATCAAGGTTGTTGTAAGCGGCTGTGTTGTATATCTTCTTAACATTTGCGCCAAACTTAAATATATCTTCCTTTGTTCTCTCAATCTCTTCATCAGGAAGCAGGTCCTTTACATCTACCACGCCTATGCCATCGTGTGTATCAAGGGTTGTAAACTGCTTGTTAGGGGATTTTAGCAGCCAGTCTTTAAGGTATTTTGTTTGACCATAGTAAATGGCATTTATAAGAAGCATAGGAAGGGCAAAGTCATACACAAAGTACCCTTTTTCTGCTATTTTAAAAGGAATGGTATAATGCTCGTGAATCTCAGGAAGAATGGTAACTCCTTCAGGTGTAAGCACATCAGTAACCTCAGCTAACAACTCCCATACGTAAGGCTCTACGAAGAAACAGCTTGTACCTGCCTTCTTTGTGGCATAGGCAAAGGCATCCAGCCTTATAATAGCTGCTCCTCTCTTTGCCATACCTGTCAGATTGTCAACAAGGAACTTTTTGGCAGTATCAGAAGGGCAGTTGATATCTATCTGCTCTTCGTCAAAGGTACACCATACCTTCTCTGTCGTTCCATCTTCAAAATGAGCCTCTACATAAGGCGCTCTTGGCTTTCTCTTGTAGATGGCATCTACCTCAGCTTCTGTAGGCTCTCCATTTTCCCAGAAATCCTTGTATCTGATAAACAGGTCCTTATATGGACTCTTATCCTTGTTTTTGAGAAAGTCCTTATAATAAGGGCTTTGCGCACTTATGTGGTTTAACATATAGTCAAACATAAGATAATACTTCTCAGAAAGCTTCGTAACATCATCCCAGCCGCCAAAGGCCTCATCCACCACATCGTATCTCATAGGTGCAAAGCCTCTGTCCCCTGATGATGGGAAAAAAGGCAGGATATGCACTCCTCCAACAGCCTTACTAAAATGCTTGTCAAGCACCCGAGATAGGTCCTTAAAGTTATTTCCCATGCAGTCAGCATAGGTGATGAGCATAATCTTGTTCTCAAGTTTCTTCATAAGCGCTTCTCCTTTGAATTTATAATTGATTTTTCAGCTTGTCCCTAACCATCATAAGTGCATATCCAAGATAGTTATGTCCCTGCCACTCTGAGGGTATAAATCTCCTTTGAACTGTCATAGAAAGTCCTATTCCCCAGATTCTATCTTTAACTGCACACTCTACCAATGTACAATCCTTTGTATCAAGTAATTTGCTTTTTAGAGAATCATTTTGAGAAAATTTAGCCATAAGCCCTTCGTATATTACTATCTGTCGTATTCCATTCCAAATATGATCATCATAGCCTGATACAAGCCTTCCTAGTTCCTTTATTCTAGCCACATCTCTTTCGGCTAAAATTTCTTTTGCTATTTTTTCATCACCAAAACATAGAGCTTTTTTATACATCATGTATTGCTCCATAGATGAAAATTCTATACCATCAATTCGAAAATCTGATAAATACCAATTACTCAGGAAACCATAATCTTCCGAAGGATTGTGAAAGCCAATAATCTTCATTGTACCTTTCCTACCTTTCTAACAGCAAGTTCCAAATCTAAATCATGTAAACTATAATATGATTTCTTCAAAAAATCTAATGGAATTTTTTTAATAATTTCGGCACTAGACAAGTCAAAGTACCATTGATAATATGCATAAAATTCGCCTATCCAATCAGGCATAAAACCTTTCATAGCCTTACCTGCTTTTAATACATACTTTTCATTCCTACAAAAGTACTCCCAAAGTTCTAATGCACTCATCGTGTTTACAAAAGCCTGTGACTCATCAATGCTCTTCCTAGTTTGACTAAGCATATAAGCTGTTATAAAATCTTCAGTATCTTTATCTTCAAATGACTGTGCAACAAAATCAAACAGCTTACCCTGATTCTCTACTACATCAGATAAATACAACTCTGAATATGCACTCATATAACACTCCTAAATTATATTACTAAAACCTTGCTGACAACATTCTATATCTTTTCGAGTCAGATGCAACTCTATGCTTCATAAGTTCAGCAAGCCATGTTAAAATATCATATTCCTGAAAATTAAAAATTCTCAATCCTGTACAGTCGAGTTCATATTTGTGTAGCCAACCATTATCGCTATCAGGTCTACAAACCGCCCATTCTTTTGCAAGTTCAATATTTTCGGTGAGATAAAAACCACGTCCATAGTCATGTCTATCTTCACCTTTGCCAAATATTGGTGTAAACTGCTTTTCAGATGAGCCGTGATATAATATTATTTTCTCCATATTTATCACACTTTCATAATAATTTAATCACTTCAATTATAAGCTATTTTCGGATTTCAGACAAGCCAAAAAGAAAAAGACCGTCTCCACCCCCTTCTTGAGGATTTAGACAGTCTTATTTCAAGGATTTAAATCATTACTTTATACAATCCCATGTGCAAGCATAGCATCGCAAACCTTCATAAAGCCTGCGATATTGGCTCCTGCTACATAGTCGCCTTCCTTACCGTATGCCTTTGCTGCAGCGTCTAGGTTACGGAAGATATTTACCATGATGTTCTTTAACTTAGCATCTACTTCCTCAAATGTCCAGCTAAGGCGCTCTGAGTTCTGGCTCATTTCAAGAGCTGAAGTTGCTACTCCGCCTGCATTGGCAGCTTTTCCAGGGAGGAAATATACACCATTCTTTTGGAGATACTCTGTAGCCTCTAAGGTAGTAGGCATGTTTGCACCCTCGCAAACTGCGAAGCAGCCATTTGCCACAAGAGCCTTAGCATCTTCAAGGTCAAGTTCATTCTGGGTTGCACAAGGAAGAGCGATATCGCACTTCACGCTCCATACACCCTTTCCTTCGTGGTACTCTGCATTAGGCCTAGCCTTTACATACTCTGTGAGTCTTGCTCTCTTAACTTCCTTTACATCCTGAAGCACTGCTACATCTATTCCATCAGGATCATATACCCAGCCTGTGGAGTCACAAGCGGTTACCGGCTTAGCACCAAGGGCTATAGCCTTCTCTATAGCATAGATAGCTACATTTCCTGAGCCTGACACTACAACTGTCTTACCCTCAAGGCTCTTTCCATTTGCCTTAAGCATCTCATCAGTTATGTATACAAGACCGTAGCCTGTAGCCTCTTTTCTTGCAAGAGAGCCGCCGTAGCTAAGTCCCTTACCTGTGAGTACACCTTCATAAAGTCCGGTAATCCTCTTATACTGGCCGTACATATAGCCTATTTCCCTTGCACCTACACCTATATCTCCTGCAGGTACATCCTCATCAGCACCTATGTACTTATACAGCTCGGTAATGAAGCTCTTACAGAAAGCCATTATCTCTCTATCACTTTTTCCCTTAGGATCAAAGTCAGAACCGCCCTTACCGCCTCCGATTGGAAGTCCGGTAAGTGAATTCTTAAAGCACTGCTCAAAGCCTAAGAACTTGATTATACTCTGGTTTACTGAAGGGTGAAGTCTAAGTCCTCCCTTGTATGGTCCTATAGCGTTATTAAACTGTACTCTAAAGCCTCTGTTTACCTGAGCCTGTCCCTTATCATCTACCCAAGGAACCCTAAAGCTGATTATTCTGTCAGGCTCTGTCATCCTCTCAAGTATAGCATCTCTTCTATACTTTTCTTCCTCTTTTTCAATCACAGGCCTAAGAGATTCAAGCACCTCTGTAACTGCCTGTATGAATTCAGGCTCATGAGAGTTTTTTTCCTTAACCTTTGCAAGTACCTCATCAACGTATGACATAATAATTCTCCCTTCTGATGTAAAATTTTGTTCTTTATTAATTGGGAATAAAATCTGCTATCAGTATAATTGTCTTAGGTTACACTGTCAACAGTTATTTGTATATTTGTATACAATTATACAGCATACCAGCTATAACTGTAGATTATTACCACAGAGATATTATACAACTTAGAATTTTTTTGTTTTAACCTTTTACATATTACATAATATATGGTATTATATAGTTGTAGCCCATAATAGAAGCCCTAAAAGAAAAATAAAAAAATCAATAGAGGAGGATTAGAAGATGGCAGAGAATACAAAAGAATTTAATCAGATAGAATATCAAAATAAATACATCAAAGAAAAATATGACAGAGTGGGGCTGACAATGCCCAAAGGAAAGAAAGAAGTAATAAAAGAAAGAGCTCTTGAGGAAGGCATTAGTATAAATGAATATATAAATGCTCTTATTGACAGAGATATACAATCAAAACAGTAGGACAATAACATCCTTAATTTTTTAATATTTCTCTTACTTTCTTTTTATATTCTACCACTATATTTTTCTGTTTTCTCTGGTACAGGTTTCTTTAGACCATTCTCAAGCTTAACTTCTATATATCCCTCCATGGCTTCATTGAGCCCTTCGTATAATTCCTCTAGTGAATCTCCTGTACTTTGGCAGCCATCAAGTTCCAGTATCCTGCCATAAAAATAATGCCCACTTTCATCGTTGACTTCCTGTACCAATCTGGTATAGGGAAGTTTCATATAATCCTTTACATTCATTTCACTATTCTCCTGTTCTATTTAAAATATCTACAATATATGCCTTCTTTAATGGACTTTCCTGTTTTATTGTTGTTATTGTTTATGAACAATAGTACTATATTTGGTACTAATAATCAATATTAAAAAAACCCACCTCAAAATATGAGGCGGGCCTTCTATACTTTATAAAGTTATTAAGAACATAAGAAGTCCTATGATAAGAAACAAAGGTCCAAATACTATAAGAGCGGAAATTATCATAGCCAGTATATCCTTGAACTCCAGCTTTTCCCTCTCCTTAAACTCCTTAATGTCTTCCTCAGTTTCTTCACCCTTCCTGTCACCAAGAAACCTAAGCGTGTCATAACTTCTATCAAGCTTTTTATGAAAAAACATTACTTCTTCTCTCCGTAAATACCGAGCTTATGATGGCAGGCAACTCTGTGACCTGGGGCAACCTCCTCAAATACAGGGGTTACATGCTTACATATCTCTGTACAGTAGCGGCATCTTGTATGGAACTTACATCCCTTTGGTGGATTTATAGGACTTGGAATATCTCCCTCTATGAGAATAGTCTCCTTCTTGTCCTTATCTATATCAGTTGTAGGTATTGCAGAAAGCAATGCCTCAGTATATGGGTGGCTTGGATGAGCGTAAAGCTCCTCTGTATCCGCCTCCTCAACCATACTTCCAAGGTACATAACACCTACTCTGTCACTGATGTACTTAATTACACTAAGGTCGTGTGAAATAAAGAGATAGGTAAGATTACTCTTCTCTTTAAGGTCAATGAGAAGATTGATGACCTGTGACTGAATAGACACATCAAGAGCCGAAACCGCCTCATCACATACTACGAACTTAGGACGGAGTGCAAGTGAACGGGCAATACCGATACGCTGGCGCTGTCCACCTGAGAACTGGTGAGGATATCTGTGGATGAAATATGGTGCAAGTCCACACTCTTCCATAACCTTAAGTATGTACTCCTGCATACTCTCATCATTTTCAGTGAAAATGTTGTGAGCAAGAAGACCCTCACCAATAATCTGACCAACTGTCATTCTCGGATTAAGCGATGAGTAAGGGTCCTGGAATATGAGCTGAAGGTCTCTTCTAAGGCCTCTTATCTCATGGTCTTTAAGCTTCGCAAGGTTGATGCCGCCGTCTCTGTAGGCTTCATGCTTTGCAAAGTCAGGATCCTTGCTGATTGCCTGACGCTTCTCATCAAGGGTTTTACGAAGTTTTGCAAGCTCCTGCTCCTCTGCAGTTCTTACTTCACGTAACTTATCAATCTTATTTCTAAGAGCTTCCTTAGGCTTTTTGTCATACAGCTTCTGGAAGAGTTCCTCCTTTTCCTTTGAATCAAAGATAGCAGCTGCATGGCTGTGTTCTTTAAGAAGGAGGCCGGCTATCTCTGTAAGGTCATCAAGAACAAAGAAACCACCTATAAGTTCAACTATAGTAAGATAAGCCTCCTTAGTCTTTCTTACAGCTTCATTATATTTTTCTATAGCAGCAAAGTTCTCTTTATCAACATTAGATTCTTCGCTGTTATTTGATTTTTCTAACTGCGCAGTTGCCTCTTCATAAGCCTTCTTTGCTGCGTTCTCATCAGCTACAAGCTTTTCCCACTCCTTTTTAAGTGCAGGGATTTTCTTCAATGTCTCAGCTACATAGCTAGGTGCAAGGTCATCAATGTTCCTTCCATAGTACATAGTACGGCCTGCAGTCTGCTTATAAAGCTGTAAAAGAACACGCCCGAGAGTAGACTTACCACAGCCTGACTCTCCAACGAGGCCATAGGTTTCACCTTCCCTTATATCTATGGAGATACCATCATTAGCCTTTACATAGCGCTGCTTCTCTCCAAAGTTCTTCTTGATTGGGAAATACTGCTTAAGGTCTTCTATGTGAAGTAATACGTTCTTTTCGTTATTATTTTCCATTTTTTCTTGCCCCCTTTTCAGGATAGAAACACCTTACCTGATGTCCAGGCTCAACTTCTGTAAGCGCAGGCTCTTCATTCAGGCATTTCTCCGTACAATACTTACAACGTGGGGCAAACTTACATCCCTTAGGAAGATCAAGCGGATGCGGAACTGCACCCGGTATAGCCTCAAGTCTCACACCCGAAGGGGTATCAAGCCTTGGTATAGAATTCATAAGTCCTTCTGTATATGGATGATTATAATCATCCATACCAAATATGGTTCTTGAAGGAGCCATCTCAACTACCTGTCCACAGTACATAACTGCAACATCATCAGCCATCTCATTGATTACTCCAAGGTCGTGGGTAATAAAGAGGATTGAAGTACCACGCTCATTCTTAAGTTCATTCATAAGCTTGAGTATCTGTGCCTGAATGGTAACATCAAGCGCAGTTGTAGGCTCATCTGCGATAAGGAGCTTTGGCTGACAGGCAAGAGCCATAGCTATCATAACTCTCTGACGCATTCCACCGGAGAGCTGATGAGGATATTGCTTTGCCACGGCCTCAGGATTAGGAATCTTTACCGCACTAAGCATCTCGACAACCTTTGCATTGGCTGCCTTTTTTCTCATTCCCTGATGAATGATAAAAGGCTCCGCAACCTGTCTTTCTATAGTAAATATAGGGTTAAGGCTTGTCATTGGCTCCTGGAAGATAACGGATATATCATTTCCTCTTATCTTAGACATATCCTTAATGGATACCTCTGACAAATCCTTACCATCAAATATAATCTTACCTCCGGCAATCTTACCGTTGCCGTCAAGGAGCTTAAGGATACTCATGGCAGACACACTCTTGCCACTTCCACTCTCTCCTACTACTCCCAAGGTCTTACCTGCCTGAACATGGTAGGTAACACCGTTTACAGCCTTAACTATACCCTTCTTGGTAGTAAAGAAGGTTTTTAAGTCCTGTAGTTCAAGTAAATACTTGTTTTCTTCCACCTTTTTTACCTACCTTTCATTAGACTTAGGATCAATAGCATCTCTTAAACCATCACCTACAAGGTTAATACAGATACAACATACACCGAGTAAGATAGAAGGGAATACCCATCTCCACCAGTAACTCTTAATAACCACTGAATTGATAGCACCGTTAAGCATATTACCCCAGGTAGGTCTTGGAAGTGCAACACCAAAGCCCAGGAATGAAAGTGAAGACTCCGTAAGCATACAGGTTGCAAAGTCAAGAGTTGCAGTAACTATAATAACTGAGATTACATTAGGAATTATATGCTTAAATACAATCGTAAGCTCTTTGATACCCATGGCTCTCGCTGCGGTAACAAATTCCTGCTCACGCTCTGCTAGCACCTGTGCTCTTACAAGTCTTGCAAGACTTGTCCAGGAAAGCACACCAAGGATAACCATTATCATAAATATTCTGGCACTCTCAGGAAGCTTACCTCCTACTATAGATGAGAGAATCATCGCAAAAGGAAGGAAAGGAATGGATGAAACCATTTCAGTAAGTCTCTGAAGCAGTAGGTCAACGGTTCCACCAAAGAAGCCTGATATACCACCTACAATTACACCAATGATTACGGAAATGATAACTGCAACCGCACCCATGGTCATCGTCATTCTACCACCGTTTACTATACGGTTAAGCAAGTCTCTTCCAAGTTCATCAGTACCTAAGAGGTATCCCTTAAGACCGAAAGTAGTTACCTTGCCGTCCTTTGTAAGAACGTAGTTCTGATAATATCCTGAAAATAACTGTGTAACGTTTTTGATAGAAGGCGCATTTGCCTGACCGAAGTTATTCTTACCCCAGGCAATAACCGAGCCATCTTCTAAAACTGCAGTATAGTGGTAGCGACCACCCTGTAATGAAGCAATCTTTGATTTAGTCTCAGGAACTTTGTCTTCACCATTCTTTAAGTTGCCCCAAACCACAACCTTACCATCTTCTTTAAGCGCAGCTGCAGTAAAGCCTGAAGCAGCTATATCCTTAACTCCACCATTCTTTACCTCATCAGGTATTTTGGAAACTGACGAATCATTTGAGCCAAGGTAAACAACCTCGCCTGCCTTAGTAAGACCTATGAGTGCATCTGAAGTGAATGCAAGTTTTGCAAGGTTACCCTGATATTTACGCCTAATCTTTGCATCATTAACTGAGGTATTACCAAAGAGGAAGGCGTTACCATTATCCTTTAGGACACCTGTTATCTGGTAACCTGCTGTTATCTGAACGATTTTACCACTGTCATTTTTGATATCGGGATTAACCTTAGTCTGATTAAGTCTTGGGTTACCCCATGCAACGAGCTGGTCATCATCTGTAAGTGCAACTATGTGGTCTACACCCGCTGCTACCTTAACAAACTTCTTGCCCTTTACCTCCTTAGGGAAGGTAGAGAGGTTAATAGTAGGGAGAACCTGTGTCTTACCCCACACATAAAGACCGCCTGTCTTGCTTACGCCTGCCGAGAAACTTGATCCGATTGCTATGTCAGAAACCTTTCCCTGAAGGCCCTTAGGCACGCTCATCATATCAAGACCCGGTGCAAGATTTATCTGTGTACTTTCCTCATAAGAGAGGTCCTGTATAAAGAAAAGCGGACCTATGAGTACGAAAGCGAATATACATAGGAATACAATGAGTCCACCCATAGAGAGCTTATTTGAAACGAAATTCTTAATAATCGTCCTTCCAGGCGACTGCATCTGTTCTTCCTTAAAAATATCTACATCTTTTTCTTCAATGCCATTTCTTGGCATGAACAGCCTCGCAAGCAAGGAGGCGCGTTTTTTCTTATTGTTATCTGACATGTTCTCCTCCTTACTATTTTGTTATTCTTACACGTGGATCAACTATACCATAACTAAGGTCAATAATAAGGTTACCAACCAGTGATACCACAATATAGAACATCTGAACACCCATCGCAAGATTATAATCAAGTCCGTTAAGCGCCTTAAGATATATACGTCCCATACCATTAAGTGCAAATATAGACTCAGTAATAATGGAGCCTGAGAATATACCTATAAACCAGCTTATGATAAGTGTTATGATAGGAAGGAGCGCATTTCTCCAAGCGTGTGAGTAGATAACAACTCTTTCACGAAGTCCCTTCGCTCTTGCAGTTCTTATATAATCCATACGAAGCGCATCTATCATAGCGGCTCTTACATATCTTGTCATACCACCAAGGGAAGCAAGCGTAAGTACCATAGTAGGAAGTACCATATATTTAACTCTATCAAGGAAGAGTACCATAGCACCACCCTTGATATTCGGCGTGTTCATACCCGAAACCGGGAACCACCGAAGCTGCACCGCAAACACATAGATAATAATAAGTGCAAAAATGAATACCGGCAAGCTATAGCCTATGATAGTAAGGACTTGCACCACCGTATCGAATTTCGAGAATTTCTTCACCGCACAGTATATACCTAGCGGTATCGTTATGCCAAGCGCAAAAAACGTTACCAAGAGATTCAGAAAGATGGTATTCTTCATCGGCTCAGTTATTACATCAGTAACCGGCTTTTTATATATGATCGAATCACCGAACTGAAGAGTAACAACCGACTTAATCCACTTTCCGTATCTTACCGGTGCCGGATCATCAAGCCCCATCTGCTTTCGCATGTTTTGGTACACCTTCTCAAACTGTTCCGGTTTGAGCTTGTCTCTCTGACTTGATACCTGCATCATTGCCGGATCTCCCGGGATTGCATTATACAGAGCAAAAATTAATACCGACATGGTAAAAAATACAAACACCATGTACAGCAGACGCTTTGTAATATACTTTAGCATACTTCTTACCTGCTTTCATTTAATGTTTTTCTGTGCACCGCATATAGGACGGTTCCCATCCTCAGTGCGGTAAACAGAAAGCGTACTCTAGTATACAATAATACACGCTATTTTGCAAGTATTATAATAGGAAATAAGTCCGGGAAATTTTCTTCCCGGACTTGAATTTCCAGCTGTTTATCAGCATTTTGCATAAATATACAGATTAGGAATTTTGATTTTTTTTATTCCTGTACCCAGCAATAATTAATCTGTGAGGTGATATCCCAGATAGCATCCTTAATTCCATCATAACCCTTTAACTTTTTGTTAAAGAAGTCATGGTACTGATTTGAGTATAGTGGAAGGTCAGGTAGGAGTTCATTCCATTTCTGCTGGAATTTTACGTATCTGTCCAGGTACTCTTTTTCATTGGATGGGTCAACAACATTCAAGTTCTTGGCAAGCTTTGCAAGCTCTTTATCAGCAATCCTGTTTGAATTCTGTGGATTACCTATAGCATAAGAGAATTCAGGATTGTAAATGGCACTGAAGCCAACACCCATGTTGTACATGTTATAGTCATTTTTCTTTGTCTGACCATAGTTCTCTATAAGCTCGTTAAATGTAACTACGTTCTGCTTTATCTCCATACCCGCTTTCTTTACATCTTCACTGTTAGCAAGCTTGGTTGCAAGAAGGTCAGATACAGGGTTATTCTCTGATGAACACCAGTTAATGATAAGAGGCATAAGCTTACCATCATCAAGCTTCTTATAACGAAGTCCGCTCTTGTATGGCTTTCCGTCCTTATCAAGTGTAAATCCAGCCTTTTCAAGCTCTGCTATAGCATTGTCAAGTGAGAAGCTATACTGGTTTAGAGCACCTATCTCATCTTCTCTCTCTTCAACCATCCACTGAGCAAGTCCGTAGTTACCGTTAACTACAGAACCATGTCCGCCTGTAAATGTCTTGGCAAATTCATTTCTATCAAGAAGATAACCTATAGCGTGGCGAACCTCTACAAACTGAGTAGGTCCTCTGTCACATACAAATACGAGCTTACCATAGCCGTTACGAGGATATTCTACATAGCCGTGGGTTCCCTTATCTACAAGGTCCATACCTGAGTTAATCTCAGTTCCCTCACCAAGGTGAAGAAGGATATCAACACCGCCTGTATTAAGCTCATCCATCTGAGTCTCAGGCTGTACGAACTTATAGATGATTGTGTCTATATAAGGCTTCTGTCCTTCATAGTTACCAACATAATTAGGATTCTTTACAAGTGTATAAGTATTAGATGTCTCATCATACTTTTCCTTCATGTAAGGTCCTGAATACGCTGTAAGATTCAGACGATACTTGTTTACATATTTATCAAGGTCTTTTGCCTTGAGGTCCTTTGAAAAATAAGCACCTTTGCCATCATCCTTTATGTCATAGCCTTCAGGAAGCCAACCCTTAATATATGAAGGCTTTACCGCTGCCAAAGCATCCTGATAGTAGTTAGGTAGGTAATCCTTTGATATGGTTACAGAAAACTCATAATCTCCCAAAAGTCTGAAGCCCTTAAATACCTTGGTCTTACCGGCATTGAAGTCAGCAAAGCCATCGAAGTAAGAACCTGATGTATTATCTGTAGCTCCCATTTCTACTATAACAGGTGATGAGAAGAAAAGAGTCCAAAATGCATAGTCTTTAGCTGTGATAGGGTCTCCGTTACTCCACTTCATGCCTTCCTGAAGCTTAAAAGTAGTGGTAATGGTTCCGTCATCATTCTTAGTATCATTCTTCTCTTTGACTACATTTGGATTGACTACATATTTTCCATCTTTATCAATCTCGATTGTATCGGCGCCAAATGTCATATTGTATACAGCATAATCTGACGAGTTGTTTGACCAGTATGGATAAATATCACCATTTGACTGTGTACCATCACCGATTATAAGCTGTCCGCCACTAACAGGTGTAGCCGCTGCTGAAGAGCTGCCTGACGCTGTACTTGACGCAGATGAAGTTGCAGTAGAGCTGGCTGTACTTGCACTTCCTGATGTAGTTGTACTCTCAGTAGAAGTAGTATTGCCACCACAGGCAGTAAGTGAAACTGCCATAACACCTGCAAGAAGTGCACTTAATAGTTTTCTTTTTTTCATACTTAGAACCTCCCCTTTTTTTATTCATTATACAATAACCGTATTCAAACACTATTGTTTGATTATCACTCTTGTATAATGGTTTCGTTTATTATATTACCTAGGAAAGACAGTTGTCAAGTGCATACGAACAGTTATCTCATATTGTCATATCAGCTATATATATTTTTATATAACAAGTTATCACGTTAAAGTGATGATAAAATATAGCCGGACTCCAATAGGAGTCCGGCCACCATATATTTTAGATTATTCCTGAACCCAGCAGTAATTAAGCTGAGAAGTGATATCCCAGATAGCATCCTTGATTCCCTCATAACCTTTTAACTTCTTATTAAAGAAATCGTAATACTGGTTAGAGTAAAGAGGAATATCAGGGAGCTGATCGTTCCATCTCTTCTGGAAGGCTACAAACTTGTCAAGATATTCATCTTCCTTAGAAGGATCTACAAGGTTGAGATCTTTTGCAAGCTTAGCAAGTTCATCATCAGAGATTTTATTCTTATTTGCAGGACCACCAACCTTATATGCCTGCTCTGGCTCATAAAGAACATTGAATCCTATACCAAGGTTGTACATATTGTAGTCGTTTGGCTTTGACTGCTCATAGTTCTGGATAAGCTCATTAAACGTAACAACTGTCTGCTTAATCTCCATACCTGCTTTCTTTACATCCTCGCTGTTGGCAAGTTTGGTTGCAAGAAGGTCTGATACAGGGTTGTTCTCTGATGAGCACCACTTGATGGTAAGAGGCATAAGCTTGCCATCATCAAGCTTCTTATAACGAAGTCCGCTCTTGTATGGCTTTCCATCCTTACCAAGGGTAAATCCGGCCTTTTCAAGCTCTGCGACAGCCTTCTCTACTGAGAAGCTATACTGGTTAAGCTTACCTATCTCATCTTCTCTTTCTTCTACCATCCACTGAGCTGTACCATAGTAGCCGTTAACTACGCTGCCGTGTCCGCCTGTAAATGTCTTAGCAAATTCATTTCTGTCAAGGAGATAAGCAACGGCACGACGAACCTCTGCATACTGTGTAGGACCTCTATCACATACGAATAAGATTCTTCCATATCCATTACGTGGATAATCTACATAGCTGTGAGTTCCCTTGTCTACAAGATCCATACCTGAGTTAATCTCGTTTGCCTCACCCATTTTTACAAGAATGTCAACGCTTCCTGTATTAAGCTCATCCATCTGAGTCTCAGGCTGAACGAACTTATATATAACTGTATCGATGTGTGGCTTCTGTCCTTCATAGTTACCCTTGTAGTAAGGATTCTTTACAAGAGTGTATGTATTAGAAGTCTCATCATATTTTTCCTTCATATAAGGACCTGAATAAACTTTCAAATCCATACGGTATGCATTAACCTGTTTGTTAAGCTTCTTAGCATCTAAGTCCTTTGTAAAGTAAGCACCCTTACCATCATCTTTTATATCATATCCAGGAAGCCATCCCTTCATATAACCGGCACTTGAAGCTGTAAGAGCATCCTGATAATAGTTTGGAAGGTATTCCTTATTGATGGTTACTGAGAATTCATAATCTCCTAAGAGTCTAACACCCTTAAACACCTTAGTCTTTCCTGCATTAAAATCAGCAAATCCTACTAACTTAGAACCTTCAGTATTGTCTGAAGCTCCCATCTCTACAAGCTGTGGTGAAGAGAAGAAAAGGAATCTGAATACATAGTCCTTAGCTGTGATACCTTCACCATTGCTCCACTTAAGGTCTTCCTGAAGCTTATATGTAGTTGTAATAGTACCATCATCATTCTTCTTATCGGTCTTTTCTTTAACTACCTGTGGATCTACTACGAACTTACCATTCTTATCTACAACTATAGTGTCATATCCTGATGTAAGTTTGTAAACACTGTTATCTGATACATTATTTGACCAGTACGGATAAATATCACCGTTTGACTGTGTCTGGTCACCGATAATAAGCTGTCCACCGTCTACAGGTGTTTCTGTAGCAGATGAGGTGCTTCCTGATGCTGTGCTTGTGCTTCCTGATGCTGTGCTTGTGCTTCCTGATGCTACACTTGCTGTGCTTCCCGATGCTGCGCTTGTGCTTCCCTCAGTCGAAGCAGAGTTACTGCCACAAGCTGTAAGTGTTACTGCCATAACACCGGCAAGAAGAGCGCTTAAAAGCTTTTTCTTTTTCATTTTCTTAATTCCTCCTTTATATTTGCAAAACAAAGGCAATTAATGGTTACCCTTGTAAAACAGTGCTGCATTATTATATGCTAACACAAAGACAACTGTCAAGCCCGCTTAAAAGTTTAGTGTGTATATATTTTCATAATTATTTGTTATATTAATTATAAATAACGATTAAACGCCACTTGGGGGAGCATTTTCACTCAAAGGGCTGGACTTTACCTTGACAGGCATGATACAATTTTAGAGTATTAACATAAAACCTACTGTATACGGGTATTATAGATAGCCAAATGCTTATAATACCTGCATCAATCTACGATTATAAGGAGCATTGTAATGGATAATACTACAAGATTTATACCTAAGCCTTTTGAAGTATATAGGCATTTTAAGGGAAATTTTTATCAGATATTAAATATAGCAACACATACTGAAACCAAGGAGGAGCTGGTTATATATCAGGCGCTATACGGTGATTTTGGTATATATGCAAGACCGCTCTCTATGTTCTTAAGCAGGGTAGACCATGAAAAATATCCTCAAGTAAAGGAAAGGTATAGATTCACTAAGGTAACTTTGGTAAATACTCAGGCTTCCGGTACAGTTCTTCGTACAGCAACCTCTGAAGCAAGCCCTAAGTATTCTGCCGGATCTGACGGGGCTAGCGCTTCAAAGGCTGAGTCAACCAATGCTTCAAATACATATACAGATGAAGATTCAAAAAAGAGGGCTGAAACTCTTTTTATGGAGTTTCTTGATGAGGATGATTTCAATAGAAAAAGAAATATATTAAAAGCCATATCAGGTATAGCTACTAATTCTATGATTAACAATATGGCAGCTTCCCTTGACCTCGTTGTAACCGGGGAATCCAGGGATAGAGACATCAAGATGATAGATGATTATATAAGGGCGAGGATACATTTTGACGGTGTAAGGCTAAGAGACTAGGTCATCTAAGGATTATTGCTAATGCTTAAGTTTTAAAATTACGGTGGCTCCCATACTGTGTAACATCAGTATGGGAGCCACCTTTGCTATTTATTTTAATTATTCACTAACCGTAAGTTTTCCGTCTGCTGCATCCACTTTAAGCACACTTCCCGCAGGAATATCTTTCTTAATTATCTCTTTAGCAATCAAGGTCTCAACCTCTGACTGGATAAGTCTCTTAAGAGGTCTTGCACCGTAGTTAGGATCATAACCTTTTTCAATGATATAATCCTTGGCTGCTTCACTTACTTCAAGACTAAGATTCTTTCCGCTAAGTCTATACTTTAAGTCCTTAAGCATAAGGTCAACTATCTTGCCGATATTTTCCTTCTGTAAAGGCTTGTAGAATACAATCTCGTCAAGCCTGTTAAGGAACTCAGGCCTAAAGCTTGCTTTAAGAAGGTCATTTACACTGTCGATGGCTTCTTTTGAAATCTCACCATTATCCTGAATTCCATCAAGTATCTGCATAGAGCCTAGGTTTGACGTAAGGATAATGATTGTGTTCTTAAAGTCAACAGTCCTACCCTGCGAGTCGGTCACACGACCGTCATCAAGTACCTGCAAAAGTACATTGAATACGTCAGGATGAGCTTTTTCTATCTCATCAAAAAGCACTACAGAATAAGGCTTTCTTCTAACCGCCTCAGTAAGCTGTCCGCCCTCTTCGTAGCCAACATATCCCGGAGGCGCTCCTATCAGCCTGCTCACGGAGTATTTCTCCATGTATTCACTCATATCTATTCTTACAAGGTTCTTCTCATCATCAAAAAGTGACTGTGCAAGTGCCTTTGCAAGCTCTGTCTTACCAACACCTGTAGGTCCTAAGAAGAGGAAGGAGCCAACCGGCTTGTCAGGATCTTTGATACCTGCCCTTGAACGTAGGATTGCCTCTGATACCTTGGTTACAGCCTCGTCCTGTCCGATAACTCTCTCATGGAGTATGCCTTCCATATTGAGGAGTTTCTCTCTTTCACCCTGCATAAGCCTTGTGATAGGAATTCCTGTCCAACGTCCTACTATTCTTGATATCTCTTCCTCGCCAACATGGTCACGCAGAAGGCTGCTTGAAGAATTGCTGCTTTCCTCAGCAAGTTTCTCCTGCTTTTCAAGTTCTGCCTTAAGGTTAGGAAGCCTTCCGTATTTAAGTTCTGCAGCCTTATTGAGATCATACTCTCTCTCTGCCTTTTCAATGAGAGCATTTACCTCGCCGATTTCCTCACGAAGCTTCTGAACCTTCTCTATGCTGTTCTTTTCATTCTCCCACTTTGCTTTCATTTCGTTAAATTTCTCACGAAGGTCAGCAAGTTCCTTTCTGATATCCTCAAGATGGGCCTGACTAAGCTTGTCATCCTCCTTCTTAAGTGCAGCCTCTTCTATCTCAAGCTGCATTATTTTTCTTGATATGTCATCCATCTCAGCAGGCATGGAATCCATCTCAGTCCTGATAAGTGCACAAGCCTCATCTACAAGGTCTATAGCCTTGTCAGGAAGGAACCTGTCTGAGATATATCTATGTGAAAGGGTAGCTGCGGCTATTAGGGCAGCATCCTGAATCTTAACGCCGTGGAAAACCTCGTATCTCTCCTTAAGTCCTCTTAGTATAGAGATAGTATCTGCAACTGTAGGTTCATCTACTATTACAGGCTGGAATCTTCTCTCAAGGGCTGCATCCTTTTCGATGTATTCCCTGTATTCATCAAGGGTTGTAGCACCTATACAATGCAGTTCACCTCTTGCAAGCATTGGCTTTAAGAGGTTGCCCGCATCCATAGCTCCGTCTGTCTTGCCGGCACCAACTATGGTGTGAAGCTCATCTATGAATAAGATAATCTCGCCTTCTGACTTCTTTATCTCGTTAAGTACAGCCTTGAGCCTCTCTTCGAACTCGCCCCTGTACTTTGCACCAGCCACAAGAGCACCCAGGTCAAGGGAGAATATCTTCCTGTCCTTAAGTCCCTGTGGAACGTCGCCCTTTACTATTCTAAGCGCAAGTCCTTCTGCTATAGCAGTCTTACCAACACCCGGCTCACCAATCAGTACAGGGTTATTCTTTCTCTTTCTTGAGAGAATCTGAATCACATTTCTGATTTCATCATCCCTGCCTATTACAGGGTCTAGCTTATTATTTCTGGCAAGCTCTACCAGATCCTGTCCGTATTTTTCAAGAACATTGTATGTATCTTCAGGATTCTGATTTGTAACTCTCTGATTACCGCGTACATCCATAAGTACTTTATAAAACTCCTTCTCTGTAATATTAAACGTCTTAAATAACTCCCTAAGCTTGCTGTCAGGCTTTCTAAGGAGACCAATCATAATGTGCTCAACGGATGTGTATTCATCCTTCATCTTGATTGCCTGTGCCTCAGCTTCATTAAGGGCTTGGTTTGTCTCGTTGGAAATATAGATTTCACCTGTCACATCACCTGTTACCTTAGGCAATGCATCAATTATATGTCTGGTCTCTGCTACAAGATTAGGGAGAGATTTGCCCATCTTGGTCATAAGCTCGCCTATGAGTCCCGCCTCTCCGGTAAGCAAAGCCAGTAATATGTGCGACTCTTCTATATAGGAATTGTAGTTATCCTTCGCCAGGTTTCTGGCAGCTTCAAGAGCCTCCACAGATTTAGCTGTAAGTTTTGAAGTGTTCATATTACCTCCTTTATACTATATTCACGCCGCTTTTAAGGTAATCCTCATAAGAAGCATGAATCATTTTTTCTATTAATTCTTCATTGTTTATGTGCTCAAAATAAAATTTGATGCACTTGTCAAGCACTTTGATGTACTCTCCTATTGCAGCAGCTATTTCATTTTCACTAAGCTCGTTTTCATCAGACACCTTAAGAAAGCCTCTTATATACTTTGCATTATCAAATTCTGATGGCACCCCTTCGGGATGAAGCTCACTTAGGTATCTTTTCTCCATATCTATCCACCTAGTGAAAAAATCCTCAACCGCATCTGTAAAATTCCTGCTACTGGTTCTAAACGAAACCTTAAGCCTTCCTACTATGTCCTTTGGCTCTCTAAAAAGCTCTATAGTGTAATTCACCATAGGACGGTACTTATATCTGATAGGGCTTCTTAAGGCAAACATAGAATCAGAGGAGCGGTCAAGTATCTGGTAACAACTCTCCGAAAGTATGCCTTCAAGCTGAGTAAATATATCCTTCATCCTCATTTCGGGAGTAATGTAATTAACATTCTCTGCAAGTATCTGGTTAATAAGATTGGAGCGGTTAGTATTCCTCTCATAAGCCAGTCTGTCTATAGCCTCAACCACATCATCCATAAGCACCAGACTATATACACTCTTTTTCAAATCATCATCTCCTGTCTAAGCAACTCTTCGATATAAGCTTGTCTTTTATTTCAAGTCATTTCTTATATCTGAAAAAGATAATAACACACTTTAAATAATTTGTCAAGCGTTTTATATAAATTTTTTTACAAATTATTTTAATGCAGAGCGAATTATGTTTTAAGCCTGTATAATCGTAGTGGAAGCCACTACAGACTTAAGCTGTAGTGGCTCGTATAAAAAAGGAGCAGCTTTAGCCACTCCTCTGAA
>NZ_DBHIEC010000026.1:0-27153 GCF_057250765.1 Catonella sp. | reverse complement strand
GATTGTTAATGGTCGGATTTATGAATCCTTGGATATACATGTATGATGCTGACGTCGTATGGGATAAACCCGATGAGGAATTACTATTAAAGTATTCGCTGCCTTTTAATTCAAAAGAGCTTGAAGAGAAAGGCAAGATAACCATAAATCCGGAATATGGATATGAATTTAGCCATACCTTAGAAACTCAGATTAGAGGACAACTTAAAAATGGTCTGGCTATGATAGATTTTTATGAATCGTGTGATAAAAGAAACAGATTATCACATTATGGAAATGACTATATAGCTACACTTTGCATTAAACTATAATGTTAATGTTATTTTAGCAAAATATTTTGATAGGATTAAGGCTGCTTCGAAAGATAGCTTAGAAAAATGAAAAGTGAGGTGATGATTGGTGAATGAAGATCCTTTTAAGGAATATTTTAAGGAGTCTGAGCCGGATAAGCGGGACAAAGGCTATGCATGGCATACGGCTATTGGTCTGCAGGCAGTTGACGGACTTAAAACATCAGAATACTTGGTGCATACTGCCGTTCGGAATATCGAAGGTGAGATTTCCTTTGAGGAAGCGAATGCCCTCTTGCAGAGCTATTATGAAGAGAATCCAGCCAGCGATACAGACAATCGCACCGAGGAAGCTGACAAGGTTTCGGCAAGAATCGCCGCACTTCTTTCAGAGAAGGCGTTCAGCTTTACACCGAATGAGTACATTTCCATCCACCGGAAGCTTTTCACTGGGATTTATTCCCATGCAGGATGTATCAGGGATTATAACATCACGAAAAAAGAATGGGTGCTTGACGGTGCTACAGTGCTTTACGGAAGTGCAACAGAATTGAAAGCAACACTGGATTACGATTTTTCCGAAGAAAAAAAGTTCTCTTACAAGAATCTTTCGATGGATGAAATCATACATCATATTGCGGTGTTCATATCCAGACTGTGGCAAATTCATGTCTTTGGTGAAGGCAACACTAGAACGACGGCGGTGTTCTTTATCAAGTACCTACGCACTCTCGGTTTTGACGTAACAAATGACATCTTCGCTGAGAATGCGTGGTATTTCCGCAATGCGCTTGTCCGGGCAAACTATAATGACTTAAAAAACGGTATACATGAAACTACGGAGTTTTTGGAGCTGTTCTTGAGAAACCTTCTTCTGAATGAGAATCATCCGCTTCATAACAGGAGGTTACATATCAGTGGCACCTTTAAGGGATTAGAAAAACCGTACATTGGAACTAAAAAACCGTACATTGGAACTGCAAAACCGGACATTGAGGCTGTGAAAATGGATATTGAGAAAAAGTTCCAGTCGAAAACCTTGAGCCATATTCTGAAACTTCGTGAGGCATTTACTAATCAAGCTATCTTTGGACGTTCAGATGTGATGAGAGTAATTGCTATAAAATCTTCAAGGGCATCTGAACTGCTGGCGGAGTTGATTGAGAAGAATATTATCGAACCAGTATACGGACACGGGAAAGGGAAGTACAGATTCAAGGTGAATAAGGGCTGAGGTAAATAGAGTGAAAACCGCAGGGAATAGGGAAAGAATAGTCGAAATACTGAAGAAAATGGAGGAAAAACTTAAATAGATCAATAAGTTACGAGGGGGAGCAAATGAGTAATGTTGTTTTAGCAAAATACTTTGATAGGATTAAGGCGGCTTACGAAGTAAGTGCGTTTACAGAAGGGATCTGTCCTGAAACAGAAAATAGAATAATACAGTTTGAAGCAAAATATGCATCTATTCCGACAGAGTACCGTTGGTTGCTACTTAACTTAGGTGGCTGCTATTTGGCAGAACCTTGGATTTACGGCTTGAAAGAACTGGAGGAGAACTATGCAATCTTTGTAGAGGCATACGAGGAGTATATGAGCGAATGTGAACACGGCCCTGCATTTCCTATTGGAGGTTTAGGTGATGGAAGTATCGTATTTATAGACTTGGAAAGCGGTAAGGTGCGTGGATATAACAATGACTATGCTGACCTTGAGGAAATTGCAGAGAGTTTTTCATCACTTATTTTAGAGCTGGTAGAACAGGTAGAAAGCTTTTCCTGATACAATATAAACAGGCAGTTTTTACACTATACAGCTAAAATTTGAGGAAAAAATATGAAAGTCAATATGAATGTTATTGTTGGCGGAACGGATGATGAGCTAAATATTATATTATCTGCTGCAAGAACAATAAGAAAAGAAATGAAATCTTTATTTGAAAGCTTTGAGATAGAGGCATTGCAGAAGATGGATATTTGCGTTTGCCTTAGTGGAAATATATCAAAATATTATTCAGAGTCTGGAATTTATCAGGCAAGTTATTATCTTAAAACTAAGAAATTTATTGTATATGTTCATTTTTGTTCTAATGAATGGAATTCTGGTAATAAAGAAAATGTAAGTAAGTTTATTAAAATGTATAATGACTATCTTTTGGAGCTTTCGGATATCATTAAGAAGAAAATGGCAAAGCATAAGTTGGCTTTTGATAGTAAATGCTATGAAGATATAATTAGAAGAGTGTTTGAAAATTTGGGAATATGTGTTTGATAGACAAATCATAAATTTGTAAAGGAGAAGTGCTTTAATGAGTGAAAATATCGTTCCTGACTTAAAACAAAGCTTGATTCAACTAATTGAACATCTATGCAATGAAAAAATTATTAAAAATATTAGTGTAGAGGATTTGAACTGTCAAACTTTTAATAGCCTTGTTGTTTTATTAAGAGATACGCTAGGGGAAGAATATCCTAATACAAAGCTAAAACCAATCATGAAAAGTGTTCATTATGCGAACAATTTTAGTGATTTATCTCTGAAGGAAAGTGCTTTTGTACTTGACGAGATTGAGCAGTATCTCTGTGTCAATAAATTTCTCAATCACGATAAATCAGTTAAATACTTTAATAAGAGGATTACAGCTGAGGAGTTTGAAATAAATCAGGAAAATTTGCTTATGGTTATGATAGAAAGTTTGTTATCTTGCAAAGCAATTTGAGAAATAGGTTAAATGCAACGGAGTGTATTAAGTGCATGGAATGTGTTATGAATTGGGCGAAGGAGGATATTTATGCAGGAAATGAGAATAATTCAATCATCACAAGAGTATATAACTTTCAAAGAACAAGAGAAATTTAGTCTATTTCTATTTGGTTCAGAAAAGTGTAGTCCTTGCAAAGCTCTAAAGGAGAAAATTAGAGCTTGGAATGAGTCTCATCCACAGGTATTTTGTGGCTATGTGCCGGTGGAGGAGAATATTTCGCTTGCAGCACAGGAAAATATCTTGGGAGCACCCGCAGTACTCGCTTTTGTTGGAGGAAAGGAGGCAATACGAAAGGCAGGATATTTTAGCTTGGAAGAAGTGTTTTCCTCTATGGACCGATACATATCCTGTAGTGCTTGACACAAACAAGACTTAATAATCCCTTGACAATAAAATTTTAGAATGTTAACATTAGCCCAAATTATGATATCACAAGAACTTTCGTGAATAATTTGGGCTAAGTTATTTGTTAGCAAAGCATTGCACTTTGATTAAGAAAGGAATTAGTAATTATGAAAACTTACCGTGATTTTGATAACTACCTTAAGAACTTTCCTGATGAAAAGGGATATTTCGGGGAATACGGAGGGATGATATTACCTCCTGAATTAGTTCCTGCTTTTAAGGATATTACCGAGGCCTATGCAGAAATCTGCAATAATGCACGTTTTATCAATGAATTAAGACGTATCAGAAAAGAATTTCAAGGCAGGCCTACCCCTGTTTATCATTGTGAACGCTTATCTTCATTGCTAGGAAAATGTCAGATATATCTTAAAAGAGAAGACCTTAACCATACAGGTGCACATAAGATAAACCACTGTATGGGTGAGGGTTTGCTTGCTAAATTCTTAGGCAAGAAAAAGCTCATAGCTGAAACAGGTGCAGGACAGCATGGAGTTGCACTTGCAACTGCTGCGGCATACTTTGGTCTTGAATGTGATATTTACATGGGAGAAGTTGACATAGCAAAGCAGCATCCTAATGTAATAAGGATGAAAATGCTTGGAGCAAATGTAATCCCTGCAACCCACGGACTTAAGACACTTAAAGAGGCTGTGGATGCTGCATTTGAAGGATATCTTAAAGAATATAAGGATGCAATATACTGCATAGGCTCTGCCGTAGGACCTCATCCATTTCCTATGATAGTGCGTGATTTTCAGTCAATTGTTGGTATTGAAGCAAAGGATCAGTTCAGGGAAATGACAGGCAATCTACCTGATGTTGTTTGTGCGTCAGTTGGAGGAGGCTCCAATGCAATAGGTATGTTTGAAGCGTTTCTTCCTGAACCTGTTGACATTGTCGGTGTAGAACCACTCGGAAGAGGAAGTGGAGTAGGAGACCATGCAGCAAGCATGACATTTGGTAAAAAGGGAATTCTTCACGGCTTTGAAAGCCTGCTCTTACAGGATGAAAATGGAGAGCCGCTGCCTGTTTACTCTATAGCGAGCGGACTTGACTATCCGTCTGTAGGACCTGAACATGCATACTTGAAGGACTGCGGAAGAGTAAAATATGAAGCTGTAACTGATGATGAGGCTATGCAGGCATTTTTCTTACTCTCACGTTATGAAGGAATCATTCCTGCAATAGAGAGCTCACATGCTTTGGCGTACGCAATAAAGCATGCTAAAAATCAGAACTCAGGCACAATACTTGTCAACCTCTCAGGTAGAGGAGATAAAGATATTGACTATGTATATGAGAAATATGGTACAGGTGAGCAGTTCTTAAAAGAGTTTAAATAGAAAAATTTATTTTTCGCGTTATAATTTAATGCTTTTTATGTATAGCAGGGGATTAAAACCCCCCTGCTATTTTTTTTATCACAATAACAATGAACCACCGGCATGCCGATGAGTTCTCATATAGCTTTAGTTTCAGGAAAAAATCTCCTGTGAATGAAACTTAATACTTTGATACACATATCATATAATGGTGTATTTTAAACATAATGTAATTTGTTTTTAATTCGCAATCTTGCGGTTTAATATGTCAGCTATATATTTTATAAATAATCTTGAGGAATGAGAAATATTGTGCTACACTGTTAGTGATATCTAACTTATTTTTAAACCAGTCGTTCGCTAATTTAGTCTGTTCTAAGAACTTAGGAAACATATCTTAATGTACAAAGGAGCTTACTAAGATGAAAACTGATGAGGGGACAAGAAAAGAATCGGCATCATTCTTTAAGGAACTAGGGGGATTCATGCGGCCATACAGGGCCTTGTATTCATTGTCTGTAATCATAAGCATACTCTCGGTATTTCTTAACATTGGGGGATACATTCTTGCAGGAAAAATAGTTGTAGAGCTATTTGAATCTACGGTTGATTGGAGTCAGATTGTAAGAACCGGTATCATACTCGCATTATGTAAGCTTGGCAGTGGAATTGCTATGAATTTGTCTACTTGGCTGTCACACCTTGCTGCATTCAATACGCTTAGAGATATAAGAGTCGAGCTTATAAAGAAAATGCTTAGGCTTCCTATGGGATACTTTGAGGAAAATGGCAGTGGAAGGCTTAAGACTATGTTAGTCGACAATGTCGAAGGAATAGAAAAAACTCTTGCCCATATGCTCCCCGAGATGACAGGAAATCTTGCAGGTCCGGTATTTCTGATTATATGGATGTTCTTTATTGACTGGAGAGTGGCTCTTACGATGGTTGTATGGATTTTATTTGGATTTTCAGTAACCATGGGCATGATGCGTGGCTACGCTCAGAAATTTAGGGGACAGCTACAGGCTTCAAAGAGTATGAATCAGGCTATTGTAGAGTTTGTAAATGGTATTGAAGTCATTAAGAATTTTGGCAGGACGAAGGAGAGCTACCGCAAGTACACAGAGGCCATCAAAGGACACGCAGATTATAATGTTAATTGGATGAGGGAAACACAGGTATATTCATCATTAGGTATGGCTATAGCACCATTTTCAATATTTCCAGTACTGATATCAGGCCTGATATTTTGGAGTGATGGAAGTCTTAAGACGCCAATGCTCTTCCTGATGATGATATTATCTTTTGGAATATTTGCACCTCTTATGACAGCTTTAACCTATATAGACCAGGCGGCTCAGATGGGAACATATGCGAAGGAAATCCGCGATGTATTAAATTATCCTGAGCTTAAAAGAGGGGAAAATATAGAATTTAATAATAATGACATAGAGTTTAAGAATGTAAGCTTTTCATATGGCAAATCAAAATGCGATGAACTTGATGACGGTATAGGTAAATCAGAAAAGAAGGCCGCAGATAATGTTTCTTTTAAGATTAAAGAGGGCAGTATGATGGCATTTGTAGGGCCTTCCGGAGGAGGCAAATCCACGCTTGGTAAGCTGCTTGCAGGATTTTGGGATCCTGATGAAGGAAGTATAACTATTGGAGGGCTTGACATGCGGGAATATACTCAAGAAGCCCTAAATGAAAGAATTGCTTTCGTAGATCAGGATACATTTTTATTTGATAAGACAATTAGGGATAATATCCGACTTGGAAGACCTGATGCAACAGATGATGAAGTAGAAGAGGCTGCAAAGAGAGCAGGCTGTCACGAATTTATATCCAAACTTCCTAAGGGATATGAGACCATGTCAGGCTCTGCAGGAGGAAGCCTGTCCGGCGGTGAGAGACAGAGAATTACAATTGCAAGGGCTATGATGAAAAATGCTCCGATTATGATACTGGATGAGGCCACCTCAAGCTCTGACCCTGAAAATGAAGCTTCGATTCAAGAAGCCTTATCAGTGGCTGCAAAGGGTAAAACTCTAATTGTAATTGCACATAGGCTTATGACTGTTAAGAATGCAGACAAAATTGCGTATATCGAAAATGGACGCATAAAGCAGATAGGCACACATGAAGAACTTATGCTCTCGTGTGAGGATTACAGGAAGATGTGGGAGCTTTCAGAGGAAGACGGTGAGTCTCTTCCGGGAGGTTTGAAATGATAAAGACAATTAAAAAGCTATGGGAATTCAGTGAACACCAACATAAAACTCTTATTATTACGCTGATAATGTCGCTTATACACGCATTTGTTGGTGTTACACAGCTTATTGCCATAATGATATCGATGGATGTTTTGATAAATAAAGCACCTGTGGGACCTGCAATAAGAAATATCGTTATACTAACTGTAATATGCGCCATCGTGAGCTTTGTAACATCGTTTTTTGAACATTCAGGCAGTGTGGCTGTTGGATTTTTTATGACAGCAGATAAGCGTATTGGACTGGGGAACTTCTTAAAGATGCTTCCACTTGGCTTCTTTAGTGACAATGCTTCGGGCAAAATAGTGGCTGCGCTTACAACGACTCTGGGTGGCATTGAAACAGGGGCTGCGATGGCTATGATAACTACAGTATCAGGCATTTTCAGCGCCCTTTCTATGTTTGCAGCAGTTTGCTTTTATGAGTGGCGGATTGGCGTTATCACCGGTATAGGTATGCTGGTTTATCTTTTTGTAGTAGATCTTCAAATGAAGGTTTCAGAAAAGAATGCGCCATTCTTACAAAAGGCACAGAATGTCTTGGCTGAGGCAGCCCTTACTTTTCTTCAGGGGATTAAGGTTACAAAGGCATTTAGTGTAAAGGAAGGAAATGACGAGCTATATGAAGCTGTGAGTGGCAGCAGGGATGCTAACATCAGGCTCACGAGTAAAGCAATGCCGTCGCAGTTTTTGGGGAGATTTGTTATAGCGGTCTTTGAGATACTCATAATTGCCTGCACTCTTTGGATGAGGCAAGAAGGCGGTATTTCTCTTGTAAAAACAATAATGCTTCTTGTATTTAGCTTTATGGCGTATGTTTCGCTCAATCAGGCAGGCTCTGTATTATCTATGATAGGCCTTTTAGACAGTGGTCTAAAGGTAATAGGAGAGGTTGAAGAAGCTAAGCAGATGAGCTGGAGTGATGCACCAAAGACTATGGAAGGCAATGAAATAGAGCTTAAAAATGTCAATTTTTCTTATGGAGACAATGAAGTATTGCACAATGTATCTGTTACTATCAAAGAAAACTCATTGACAGCAATAATCGGACCGTCCGGTTCCGGAAAGACTACCTTATGTGAACTCATACCGAGATTTAGAGATATAAATAGCGGAAGTATTACAATTGGAGGAGTAGATATAAGAGATGCAGATTATGCGGAACTGATGAAACGAATCAGCATGGTATTTCAAAGGGTATATTTATTCGAGGACAGCATATATAATAATATAGCATTCGGTAAACCGGGTGCAGGGATTGAAGAAGTACGCAGGGCTGCAAGGGCTGCAAAAATCGATGAGTTTATCGAGGCACTTCCTGATGGATATAATACAGTGCTTGATGAAGGAGGCAGCAGCCTCTCAGGAGGTGAAAAGCAGAGGATATCAATAGCTCGTGCAATTCTAAAAGACGCTCCAATCATCATAATGGATGAAGCAACAGCAGCACTGGATGCTGAGAATGAACACGAAATCCTTGCTGCGATAGAAGCTCTCACAAAGAACAAGACTGTTATTATGATAGCGCACCGTATTAATTCTATTAAAAATGCAGATCATATCATTGCGATTAAAGATGGCAGGGTAGTACAGGATGGAAGCCCAAGGGAACTTGCAGAAAAAGAAGGCTTATATAGGGATTTCCTGCGCTCAAGAGAGGAAATATCAGGGTGGACAATTAATAACTAAGTTTGAGCTAAGGGCTTATTATATACAACCAAATGAGGAAATACCACACTTAACAGTTGATTTTTAGCAAAAACAGTATATAATAATAAGCAGGAAAGGATGTGAGGTAAATAATATGTTGATTCAGTTTAGTTTTAAAAATTATAAATCATTTAAGGAAGAGGCAACTTTGGATTTATCTGCAACAAAGATGACAGAGTTTTCTGAGAGAGTAGTTACCATAGGCAGCGAAAAGATATTGCCTGTTGCAGCTATTTACGGAGCAAATGCAAGTGGAAAGTCTAATATTTACAACGCCTTTGGGTATATGTCAAACTATGTTTCTGAATCCTTTAAATATGGTGATGAAGATGAAAAGTTTGAAGAGTTTAGCCCAACGCCTTTTTTATTTGACTCAAAATCCATTAATGATGAATCAAGTTTTGAGGTTTATTTTA
Organism: Catonella sp.; assembly: GCF_057250765.1. Classification (NCBI taxonomy): domain Bacteria; kingdom Bacillati; phylum Bacillota; class Clostridia; order Lachnospirales; family Lachnospiraceae; genus Catonella; species Catonella sp. The sequence continues at coordinate 17,968 of NZ_DBHIEC010000026.1, read as the reverse complement.
CATTGCCTGATGATAAGACAGAAAAGGTTTTTAACTATGGATTTTGTATAAATAAAGAGGGTGTGACAGAGGAATGGCTTAATTCAAAGGCAAAAACCGCTAGAAAATACAGTACTGTATTTTATCGTGGAAAGACTGCTGACGAGCTAGATTTATCAGGAATACCTAAAAGTAGCAGAGAGAATATCAATGTTGCTTTAGAAAAGCAGGTTCTCATTGTTTCGTTAGGTGCAAAATTAAAAATTGGCAAGTGTAAAGTAATTAGAGATTGGTTTTTAGCAAATGAATTTGCTGATTTTGGAAATCCATTTACCAATTTCTTTTTGTCAAGAAGGCTGCCTAAGGGATTTGTAGAAGACAAAAGTGTACAGCAAAAGATAATTGATTATTTTTCTTCGTTCGATGAACATATTAAAGACTTTCGAATTGAAAAAGTACCTCTAGAGGGAGAGACTAAAGAAGAGGCTTACAAAATAATTGCACTTCATAAGATGAATGACTCAGATGAAATGGCTGAAATTCCCCTGGGAGGGGAATCAGCAGGAACGCTAAAAATGTTTGCACTATATCCTGAGCTTCAAGAAGTTTTGGAAAAAGGAAGTGTTTTCTTCATAGATGAGTTAAATGCACGTTTACATCCATTGCTTGTTAGGAATTTTTTGCTTATATTTTTGAATCCTGAAATTAACGTTAATCACGCACAAATTATATTTACTACGCATGATACCTGGCAATTATCTAACCAGCTATTGAGACGTGATGAAATCTGGTTTGTTGAAAAGGATGAAAAAGGTGTCTCTGCCCTGTATTCATTAGCAGATTTTGTGGATGAAGATGGAGCTCGTATCCGAAAGGACGAAAGCTATGAGAAAAATTATCTGATAGGGAAGTATGGCGCGATTCCTACCTTAAAGAGTATAGATATTTTAAAGGAGGAATAGCATGGCGAAAATAGATAGGTCAGGTATTAGGAAAAATCGTGAACAGAGTAGAAAACTTAAAAATCCGGAACTAGGCTACTATCTGATTGTTACGGATACGGAGGCTACTGAGCGGTGCTTCTTTACAGGGCTTCATCAATCATTGAAGGTGGGCGTAAGAAATAAACTTGTTATTAAAGTTATAGAAACAAAAACACGGATAATGATTGATAAATGCCTGGAACTTACAGCTTATGATGCGCAATATAGAGTTCCTTGGATTGTATTTGATAGAGATGTGTCCTTGTACAACGGTACACGAGTTGGTGGGCGAGATAAAATCAAAATTGTAAACTATTTAAGCCGAATACATGCATTTAACTTGAACGATTATTGTCTATTAAACTGACTGTAAAGTCATAAAATAGTAAATTTGCTTTGGAGGGATGCAATGAAACTTAATAAAATAATCAGAAGTGTTTGTGATATTGCAGCAGATGATATTGGTAAAGTTAAAGCAGATAAAATCAAAAAGAATGCACAAAAAAGGCTTGAGGAGTTGTGTGCCGAAAACAGCAATGATTCGAAAGCTCTCAAAGCTCATACTTATAAGCGTATTTATCCTTGTATTGCAGTATATGAAGCTTTACTAGCAGAAGGCGTTGAAAAGGAAAAGGCTGTGTGGTACATTCGTGAGTATTTTCAACGTCTCGCCAAAAAGCTTGAGCCACATCTTCAGAGGATAATAAAACTATTTAGGTTAGAAAAGAAGATGCCAAAGATCTTCCTTAAAATAATACAGAAAAGTTTTGGTACAGATGCGGGATTTATCTATGAGTTTCCTGAAAGCTGTGGTAATGAAGCACGCTTCAATATGGTTCGCTGTCCATACTTTGATACCTGCAAACGCTACGGCTGTCCTGAAATTACAATGGCATTTTGCGATGGAGATGACGCAGGATACGGTAACCTAAATCCAAAATTGTTCTGGTGGCGAACAAAGACTTTAGGACGAGGCGATGATTGTTGCGATTTTTGGCTAAAGTTTCGGGAGTGACAAGACAGTTCGTTAACGATTATGGGGTTACAGCAAAAGTATTATCGCGCTTATCCGTTGTGCTATTATATTCAAGAATTCTTTGAGTTTCACAAGATACACATATTAGTGAGAGTGTGTATCTTTTTTTGTTGTATGTAAATATTGTCTTATTTCAGGTGAAAGTTTGTGTGGGAGATTACTGATTTAAGCTAGTATTTATAAATAGTAAATGCTTGTTGAAAAATTTTAATAACTATTATCGACTAAAAGTCGAAAAAATATTGACAAAAACAAATTGGTGTTATATTATAAAAACCGACTTAAAGTCGAGGGTGAGGTGTGAATATGAAGAAAGGTGAGCGAAGAAAGCAAGATCTGCTAAATATTGCATATCGTATGTTCATTGAAAAAGGCTATGAGAATACAAGCGTAGACGATATTATTATAGAGGCGGGTATTGCAAAGGGAACATACTATTACTATTTTGAAAGTAAAGAGGCAACATTGGAAGCAGTTATTGAAATGATGATTGAGAAAGCTGAAAATATAGCGAAAGCAGCTCTTATGAATCCTGTGCCTATACCGCAGAAACTGGCTTCAGTCGTGTATGCTTTTCAGCCTAACAAAGATGAGTCTGTTATAACAGATGTGTTGGAAAGAAAAGAAAATATTGTAATGCACGATAAAATCGGCAAGAAAATTGTTGAAGTGGCAGTTCCTATTCTTTCAGATATTGTAAGAGAAGGGATAGCGCAGGGAATATTTGCGTGTACCAATGTTGAAGAGAGAGTTAAAATGTTGCTGATTATGAGTCAGAATATGTTCGATTATGGGGCTTACAGCAACAAGGATATTGAGGTGTATGTAGATATGCTAGAGAAGTCGCTTGGGGCAAAGGAAGGAACAATGAGTTTTATAAGTGAGTTTTTATTGGAGGGACAAGTTCATTCTCCTGCCTAAATCCAAGTATTGAAGAAAGCTATTTATGATTATAAGGAGGTTAAGTCAATGAATCAGAAAAAAATGAGTACTTATTTGAGAGTACTATTTATAATTCTTATCATTGCGATATCCGGGGCAGCATTGCTTCAGATTTTCGCTCCTGAATATATGGGAAGAAATGCTGCTTATGGCATTTCTACAGGGTGGCAAAGAGAAATTGGCTTTTGGAATATTGCGGTATTAGTTATATTGATTACTGCTTATAGGAATTACAACTGGATTTATCTTAAATCAATTTTACTTGCTCTTATTCTAGGTGGAATAGGTATTGGGACTAATCATTTAATACATTATCTACAGGTGCATCAAATTGTTAATTTAATTGGTGCTTTAGAGAATTATCTTCTAGTCATTGCCTGGATTATAGGTTGGAAAATAGAAGCGAAAAGGCAGGATGAATAGGCATACTATAAAGGGCATATGTTTTTGTAATGATATCAGATAGAGTAATAACTAAATTGAAACATAAGGAGTAAGGATAAATGAAGATATGTATTTTAGGTCTAGGTGTAATAGGTACAACTTATGGGTATGTGTTCAAAAAAGCGGGTCATCAAGTTGAACATTTGCTTAGAGAGATGAATAACCCCAATGTCCCATCAAGCCTAGACGTCAAAATATTGGATGGCCGCTATGCTAAAAAAGGAGAAGAAAAATCAGATAAATATATAGTGAATATTGCAAAGCCAAATACAGAGTATGATTTCATTATTTTGAGTGTGGCAAGCGGTAAAATAAAGGACGCTATAACTACACTCAATAAAAACAATATTACAGGAAGCCTGATTTTATTCTGCAACTTTTGGTATAGTCGTGAAGAAATTGAAAAAATAGTTGGTGATTATAGCTATATTATAGGTTTTCCTACAGCTGGTGGAAGTATGACGCAGAATATGCTTGATTGTGTGTTATTTAACCATATAATGATTGAAAGCGAAAGAAAATCAAATATCACTAATTACAGTTCTTTAATAGAACTTCTTGTATCCGCAGATTTGAAAACAGAAATTCCTTACGACATGGTAGAGTGGATATGGATTCATATGGCAATCAATGCAGGGGTTACCTCTTCTGCTGCACAGGGAGGAAATATCAATAAACCAAAACAGCTTGCCATAAACCTAATGAACAGCCCACAAATGCTTGCTATTGCAGTAAAAACGATAAGAGAAACTGTTAAGGTGGTAGAGGCGAGAGGGGTAGATTTAAGGCCATATAAAAATGAACTTTTACCATATAGAATACCCGCAAGGCCCGCGGGCATAATCTTGAAGATGATGTTTAAAAACAATGAACTTACACGAAGAATCATGACTTTACACAATGATTTAGCGGATATTATGTATGGTTGTAAAAGTGTTTATGAGACTGGGAAGTTAAAAAAACTTAATTTGCCGCTGTTCTATTCTAATATGGATATAATATTGGCAAATATATCAAACTGATAGTATTGCGTATATTAAATATGTGTGATATAAAAAAAGAAACGAGCAAGTCCTTTCAGGAATAAACCCTACACTGTGAAAACCCATTTCTTTGCCCTTGATGTTATTATGAAACTGTGGACTAGTCAAGGAGATTAAACTTAAAGGCTTGTTGATGAAATTGAAATGTAGTTTTCCAACTTAAATGCAACTGAAAAGAATTTAGAGGTGATATAATGGATGATTTTGAACATTTATTTACTGAGTTAAAACAACTTTCTAATGATATCACAGAGGCAAACTACTATGACTATGGTAAGCAGGGGTATGATATTTTAGTTAGAATTCATGATATGGGTATTAGTAAGGGAGATACATATAACGTATTTCTTCAATATTACGATGGTTTACAGGATGGATTATCTAAAGCATGGATTGGAGATATGTTAGATTATATAAGTGGATGGTGTAATCCCGAGAAGCATATTTGGAGGGATGATGCTACAGAAGTAAGCTGCCCTATGAAGCAGAGGTCATAGCAGGAAAGAAAATGATATACACAGATACTTATAGTGTAAGGAAGGATAATAATTATGCCTAAAGTTTTAATTATCAATGGAAGCCCACGTGTCAAGGGAAATACAAGCATTGCCCTTGATGAGATGGTAAGGGTGTTTGAGAAGGAAGGTGTAGAAACTGAAGTAGTTCAGATTGGAAACAAAGATATACGAGGCTGCATAGCCTGCGGATATTGTTATGAAAAAGGAAAATGTGTCTTTAATGATATTGTAAATGAACTAGCTCCAAAGTTGGAAGCGGCAGATGGCTTGGTAGTGGCATCTCCGGTGTATTACGCTTCTGCAAATGCGACACTTATAGCCTGTCTTGATAGGCTGTTTTATAGCTCACACTTTGATAAGTCAATGAAAGTTGGTGCCAGTGTAGTCTGTGCAAGAAGAGGAGGACTGTCTTCAACCTTCGATGAGCTTAATAAGTATTTTACTATTTGTGGTATGCCTGTTGCATCCAGCCAGTACTGGAACAGCATTCATGGAACAGAAAAAGGCGAGGCTATGCAGGATGCGGAAGGGCTGCAGACAATGAGAGTTCTTGCCAGAAATATGACATTTCTCATGAAAAGTATAGCACTTGGAAAGGAAAAGTACGGTTTACCTGAAAAGGAAGAACACCAGGAAACAAATTTCGTAAGGTAAAAGAAGACAAAGATATGATTGGTGGAAACTGGCAAATTATCGCATGCTCATTTTATAAAAGTGATGGTAACGGCAAAAATATTAAATGAAAGGCTTGAAACAGTTGTAAAAAATGGTATAATATTTTATAAAAGTGACGGTAGTGGCAAAAATATTAAATGGAGGTTGATGTGGAAATAAAAAGAGATGTTTACCTTGAACGGCTCATTGTAAGAAAACATAATGGCTTTATAAAGGTAATTACCGGGATAAGAAGAAGTGGTAAGTCCTACCTGTTAAATACATTGTTTTATAACCATTTGATTTCCAACAGTATAGATGAAAGCCATATCATAAGATTTGCTTTTGATACTGCACAAGATTTGTTGAAAATTGGTGAGAATCCGATAGTTCTCGATAATGAAAAGGAAGAACGTAAGGTGGATCCATCCAAGTTTTTAAACTGGTTAATGCCACAAATTAGTGGAGACGGAATATACTATCTTTTACTGGATGAGGTTCAGAAACTTGGCGCTTTTGAGTCAGTATTAAATGGATTTATACGAAAAGAAAATGTAGATGTATATGTGACTGGAAGTAATTCTAAGTTTTTATCAAAAGATATAATAACTGAGTTTGAAGGAAGAGGAGATGAGATACATGTACTCCCATTGTCTTTTTCTGAATACTATGCATACAAGCAGGGAGATAAAAGTGATGCTTATGATGATTACTCAGTATATGGTGGACTTCCTGCGGTTGCACTTATGTCTACTGAAGAACAAAAGACTAATTATCTGATTTCTCAGATGAAGAATGTATATATTAGGGATATAGTTAATAGATATTCAGTTCAGGACGAATCGATTCTAGGAGAAGTTATGGATGTCATTGCATCTGGGATATCTACGCTTACTAATCCGAAAAAAATTGCGGATACTATGGGCTCCGTGCATGGAATCAACATTAGCGCGTCAACGGTGGATAAATATATCGGTCATGCAGAAGAGGCTTTTATGCTGTCTCGTGTAAAAAGGTATAACGTAAAAGGGAGAAAGTATATAGGTACACCATATAAAATATACTTTGAGGATGTGGGACTACGAAACGCCCGCTTGTCATTTAGGCAGATTGAAGAAACTCATCTTATGGAGAATATAATATACAATGAATTAAGATTTAGAGGCTATCAGGTAGATGTTGGAACTGTGGAAACAAGAGAAAAGGATACAAGTGGTAAAGAATTTCGAGTGCAGAGAGAGATAGATTTCATTGCTGTCTTAGGTAGTAAAAAATATTATATCCAGTCTGCATACTCTATTCCGAATAAAGAAAAGTATGAACAGGAGACAAAGTCACTTGAACGAACAAATGATTCGTTTAAGAAAATAATTATTGTTGAAAAAAGCATGAAACCTCGATATGATGAGAACGGATACCTGATGATTGGTGTTAAGGAATTTTTGCTTGATGCAAATAGTCTGCTTATTTAGAAGTAAATATCAATATAACAAAAGAGGCGAGAAGCAATGATTAAATACTTTTTGATAAACAATAAGACTCGTTAAAGATAATTAAGTTATAAGGGGTAATAAGTTTTTCCTAATTTACTATACAGCTATAAACACATATAATGGTCTATATAGTGTAAACTAAAACACATTTGATTGGAGGAGGAAGCATGGTTAAAGAGATTATGAATTACATCCGTGAGATGGATCCGGAGGTTGGAGTAGGGATAATAGCTGAGTATGAGAGGCAGCAGAATAATATTGAGCTGATTGCTTCAGAAAACATTTTGTCTACAGCATCCATGGTTACTATGGGAACTATTCTTACCAATAAATATGCCGAAGGATATCCTGGAAAGCGCTATTATGGGGGATGTCAGGAAGTGGACGTATTGGAATCACTTGCTATTGAAAGAGTTAAGAAGCTATTTGGTGCAGAATACGCCAATGTACAGCCACATTCGGGAGCTCAGGCAAATATGGCAGTTACGATGGCTGTATGTTCCCCTGGAGATACCATTATGGGTATGAGCCTTGATGCCGGTGGACACCTTACACACGGCTCACCGGTTAACTTCTCAGGACTTTTTTACAATATTGTGCCTTACGGAATAACAGACGAAGGCTTCTTAGATTATGATGAAATCCGCTCTCTTGCAAAGGAGCACAAGCCTAAGATGATTATTGCAGGTGCATCTGCCTATCCTAGAGTGATAGACTTTAAGAAGTTTAGAGAAATCGCTGATGAGGTAGGAGCTGTGCTTTTTGTAGACATGGCTCATATAGCTGGTCTTGTTGCTGCAGGGGTGCATCCAAGTCCTGTGCCTTATGCAGATATAGTTACATCCACAACTCATAAGACATTGCGTGGTCCAAGGGGAGGTATCATACTTTCTACAGCGGAAGCGGCAGAAAAGTACAACTTTAATAAGGCAGTCTTCCCGGGCATCCAGGGAGGTCCACTTGAACATGTAATTGCGGCTAAGGCTGTTTGCTTTGGTGAGTCACTTAAGCCTGAGTACAAGGCTTACCAGGAGCAGGTTGTAAAGAATTCCAAAGCTCTTGCAGACGAGATGATTAAGAGGGGATTTAAACTGGTTTCTTCAGGTACTGATAACCACCTTATGCTTGTAGATTTAACTAATTTTGAAGGGGTATCAGGTAAAGATATGCAGAACCTCTGCGATGAAGTAAACATTACTCTGAATAAGAACAGTGTTCCTAATGATCCTCGCTCAAAATTTGTAACCTCAGGCGTACGTATTGGCACACCTGCTGTAACTACTAGAGGATTCAAAGAAGAGGATATGGCTGTGATAGCAGACTGCCTCTATAAGGTTGCAACTGATTTTGAAAACAGCAAAGAAGAGATACTTTCTAAGGTTTCATGCCTGACTAAGAAGTATCCGATATATGAGGGATAATATGCAAGCAATTTCTACGATTTTTCCAGTGTTTTTCATCCTTTTTCTAGGTATACATGCGAGAAAAAAAGGATGGATAAATCACGAACAAAATAACGGACTAAAGACTATCGCCTTAGATATATTATTTCCTTTTCTCATTTACCATATAGTGGCAACTTCTGTACTAGATAGGAATATTGCCCTGGAAATAGTGTATTTAATCACTGTCTGGATACTTGTTTATTTCTTTGGAAAGATGGTATGTAGGATATTGCCGGAGAATATTAGAGAGATTTCTCCGTTTTTACTCTTAACTTGCGAGGGAGGGGCAGTTGCTCTTCCCTTGTATTTGAGTATAGTGGGTTCATCCTACATTTTAAATCTGATTCCCTTTGACCTTGCGGGCATCCTGATTAACTTTATTTTCGTTCCGACAGTACTGCAGATAAGGCGCAAAGAGGAGCTAAAACTATTGCCACTGGTAAAAAAGGTAATTTCAGCACCCTTTGTAATAGCGGCCCTGCTTGCGGTGATTACTAATTTGACGGGCTTACAGAGACTGCTGTCACAAAGCAGTAGCTTTGGTTCGATCTACGAAAATACAATGAATGCGATAATAGCACCTGTTTCAGGACTAATTCTTTTTAGCCTCGGTTATAGTATAAGGCTTAAGAAGGGCTATTTATCAAGTCTTTTTAAGCTGGCAGTTATCAGACTCATATTTTGTAGTGGGATAATAGCCTCGTTTTTCCTGGTATTTCCTGAGAAAATGCAAAACCCTGTCTTTTCTCTGGGAGTAATTTTGTATTTTTATTGTCCTACAGGCTTCCCTGTGCCGTTGCAAATAAGGGAAATTTTAGATACTGATGAAAAAGAGGAATTTGTTTCGGCATTTATTTCTCTATTTTTATTAATAGCATTGGTAGTCTATGTTGCTCTTAGTTTTTATTATAAGAGATTATCTGTATGATGTGCCAAGACTACAGATAATTATAACCCACTAAGCTTTGCGAAATCAATTAAATGAGATAATAGGAGGTTTTATGGAAGAAACAAAAAATATCTGGCCGGGTAAGCCGGGTGTAATACCTGTAACCAGTGGAAAGGCAGATGATGCCAATGTGTACAATCGTGCTTTTCTTGATAATATCCACGTTGAAATGCGTGTGATAGACAGCACGGAAGTTGATACTACGACAGAGATATTTGGGAAAAAATATGCTTCCCCTATAATGACGCCTGCATTTTCACATCTTAATAAAGTATTGGAAAATGGCCGTACTCCTATGGAGGAATACAGTCTGGCTGCAAAAGAGATGAACTGCCTGAACTGGGTAGGAATGGAGGATGATGAGGCTTACCTCTCTATTACAAGTCACAATCCTGATACTGTACGCATTATCAAGCCATTTGCAGATAAGGAAAAAATCATATCAGAGATTAGATTCGCCATCGAATGTGGAAGCACTGCAGTTGGCGTGGATATTGACCATGTACCCGGAACAGATGGAAAATATGATGTAGTTGACGGCTTCCCTATGGGTAGGGTTAGCTTTGAGGACTTAAAGGAATATGTAAGTGTTTCTAAACTTCCTTTTGTGGCAAAAGGTGTATTGTCCGTACAGGATGCACTTAAGGCGAGGGATGCAGGCTGCGCAGGCATAGTTGTATCACATCATCATGGGCGTCTTCCTTTTGCCATAGCACCTTTAGAGATTCTTCCAAAGATTAAAGAAGCTGTCGGTAGTTCACCAATGAAAATCTTTGTAGACTGCGGAATGGATACGGGATATGATGCTTACAAGGCCCTTGCTATTGGAGCAGACGCTGTTTCTGTCGGACGTGGCATCCTCCCTCCTTTGCTAAAAGACGGTAAAGAAGGCGTAGTTAAAAAGATGACAAGAATGAATGAAGAACTTAGAGAAATGATGATGTACACAGGCGTTAAGGATATGAATAGCTTTGATAGGACTGTATTACACTAAAAGCATTAGAATAAAAAGGTGGTATCATGAAGGAAAATAAAACCTACTACAAGAAGAAAATATATTTTATCTTGCTCATTATGACTCTTGTTTTTAGCTTTACGAGTCTTTATGAATACTATAGTGAGAGTATAGAGAATCCTTTTCTTAGGATTTCAAATGTATTATTTGGCATTTTAAAAATGTTTTTATTTACCCCACCGATATCACCTGAAAAAAGCACGAGTATTCTGTATGAAATTGCAAAATGGATGGCTCCGATACTTACATCAGCCTTCGTTTTTACCAAGATATCCAATACCCTGCTGCACCTGAAAAACATAGTAATCAACAAGTTTAGCAGAAATCATATTTTAATTTTTGAAAAAAGCCTTATGTCGGAAACGTTAATCACCAATCTGATGAATGAAAAGACTCCGTATAAGATTTCCCTTATATCAAGGCAGTTTATTGATGACAATCTTAAAGCTAAATACGAGAAAAAGGGTATAGCTACATATCAGATTGATTTTGAAAAAAGCGGTAAAAATGAGATAAGAGAGCTCTTAAATACTGTAAATATAAATAAAGTTAAATATATGTTTTTTTGCTCCGATGCAGACCTTGAAAACTACGCTCTATATGCTAATGTAATAAAGAGAATTAAGCCAAAAAGAAATATTACCTGTTATGTAAAATGTGAGTCAAAGACAGTATCCTCATACATCGAAGATGTCATCACCCGCGAGAGAGAGGAGGCAGAGGTTCTTAAGAAGATAGATACCGTACATTTTGACCATAGGGATTTGACTGTTAGGATGCTTATGTCGGATAAATGCGTTTTTAAGAGCCTAAAAAGCAGTCTTAATGACCTGTCACAGATGGATAATGTGATTTCTTTGGGAAAAATAAATGAAAGCATTAGAAATATGCACATCCTCATTCTAGGTGTGAATGAACTGACTGAGGTTTTATTGAAGCACATTGCAAATGATATGACCTTGTGCCTTAAAGCAAACACCAAAGTAAGTATAATGGACAAGGCAGTGGACTCTAAGATGGAAGCAATACTTGACAAAAATGAGGGACTTAAAAATGCCTTGAACTTAAAGGCTATTGATATTGGAAGCAGTAGGAACTCGCTGCAGGAGGGGATTACCAAGATAAAAAATGAGGGAGATTTATCGCTTATTTTTATGATGGATGAGGATGTGGTAAAAAGCCTTAAATATCTAAAGACATTGACAGGATATTTTGGAAGTCTTCCTAAGGTAATAAGAAATGTATCCAATATCGACCTAAGCTATGTTTTACCAAAGAACAGCGATAATATCCTTGTATTTGGGGATGTTTCGCAGATAATGACAAGCGATATTATGATAAGGGAGTCTCTGGATGCAAGGGCGAAGTCTTTCAATGATAGCTATAATAAAGCTGTGGAAATGTCAGGTATGGGAAATGGAAATAATTGGAATGAACTTTCCTATGTCAAGAGGACGTCTTCAAGACTCTCTGCTACCCATGGTAAGGTAAAAGAAGAAATACTTAGAAAGATTTTTTTCAATAATTCTGATGATGAAATAAGGAATTATTTATCTAAAAAGTTTGAGGAATTTGGAGACTTGCAGAAAATTATGAAGGAAGACTGGGAAGAGTTTAAGATAAGATTTCGCGGGTATTTAAGTGACAACCCTATACTGGACTTTCTATCGAGGCTTGAGCATAAAAGGTGGTGCAACAGCTACTATGCTATGAATTTTGTATATGGAGAAAAAAAGGATGAGGACTTAAAAACTCATCCCTGCCTCATAGATGACTGGGACATTATAATTGGTGAGAAGTTTGACATCTGTCATCCTGAGTATGATTTGTTATCGGTATTTACCTTGTTTAAAACGGAGAAATAAAATGGAAAAAGAGCATATAGACAGCACTTCATCTGAAAGGATGGAGGAAGCAGGAGCTTTCTATAACGGGAAGGAATATAAGTATACAGCCTTTATAAGTTATAGACATGTGGAGCCTGACCAGAGCATAGCAAGACAGGTTCATCAGATGATAGAGACTTTTAAGGCTCCTAAGGAGTTTTATCAAAATGGCAAAAGACCGACATTTAGAGTATTTAGAGACAGAGAAGAATTAGCCGCAAGAGACCTTAGCACCTCTATTAGAGAGGCGCTTGAGAGCAGTAGATATCTGATTGTGATTTGCTCCAAGCGTACTCCTTTATCTGAGTGGTGTAAGAAAGAGGTCGAGATATTTAAGAGCATACACGGGGAAGAGAGAATTATCCCTGTATTGGTAGAGGGTGAGCCTTTTGAGGCTTTTCCCGAGGCTCTAAGAGGAAAAGAAAGTAGTAATGAGGAAGCGGAGTATGAGATACTGGCAGCGGATTTAAGACCTGAGAGGGTATTAAAGGCTGATTTTAAGGGATATGCCTATCTACAGGATAATGACAGGCAGAGCCTTAAGGAGCTTACAAAAGAATCATTTAATATATTAAAAACTGAAAAGTACAGAATAATGGCAGCCCTCCTTGGCTGTACCTTTGGCGACCTTAAACAGAGGGATAAGGAGAGAAAAAGTAAGAGAATATTAAATATATCTATTGTATCAGGAGCAGCATTTTTGCTCTTTGGCATATTTATGGCAAATGCTTATCAAAAGGCGGAGCAGGCAAGGATAGAGGCTGTACAGTCAAATGCCAATATACTTATGAAGACCTCTAAGGAATTCCTCAAAGAAGGAGATTATCTGAAGGGAGTTCTGGTTGCAAAAGAGGCTATGGGCATGATTAGTGAGGACATGAAGTATTATTCTTCCCTAAAAGCCGATGAAGAGTATATATTAAACAGCAGCTTATACCACAGCGGTGCGTCTACACTCACGACCATTTCAACTAAAAACAACCTTACCTTTATGGCAGTAAGCGATGATGAGAAATATGTGGCTTATGGACTTGAGAACAATGATACGGCAGTAGCAAGTGTTCAAAATGGCGAGGTTCTTAAGGTATTTACAGGGCATAGCCAGCAGGTAAAAATGGTTGATTTTTCAAAGGATAATAAATATCTTGCATCAGCCTCATTTGACAATAGCTGTATTATATATGATTTTGCGAGTGGAAAAGAGGCTGCAAAGCTTGAGATAGAGGGAGTCCCGATGCTTGCAAGGTTCTCTGAGGATGGTACAAGGCTGTTTTATGCTGTAAATGCTAATAATGCCATAGTTTTCTATACTTATGATACTGCTAACTGGCAAAAACTGGGTGAATTTGTGGTAAATGAACCGATAATATCAATTGATATAAGCAAAGATGGAAATGAAATGCTTGTAGCCTTAAACTCTAACTCTGAAGAACAGCTTACAAGAAGAAATGTGGTTGATGGTAAGATTCTTGAGGTGATACCGAGACAAAAAGGGAAGGATCTTGGAGGAGCAGAAGTTGAAAAGCCGTATATGGTGGCAAAATACTCACTAGACGGTGATAATCTCCTTTTACTTACAAACTCAGAAGTCCTGAAGCTTTCAAGACATACTGGTAAAAAGGTATTTAAGAAGCCCCTTCTAATGAATAATGTCATCGAATCAAACTTACTTATGGAAAGTACAAATGGTGATAAGCTTGTAGTTAAGTCTAGCCCTAAAATATATATGTTAGACGGGAAAAGTGGTGAAGTTACAGATGAAATATATTTTCCAAACTTAAATATGAGGTATTTTACCTATAATGATGTAACCGGTACTGTAGTGGGCTTTGGTGAAAATGGGAATTATTCAATCTGGAGAGATAAGACTGTAGTAGAATCCGGACTTAGTTATGGTGGAGGTGTGCCAACTGAATTCATTTTCTTAAAAGACGGAAGTAAGATACTGGCGAATTCTCACGAAAGCCAGACGATTAAGATAATAGAGTTAAAATCAAAGGTAGAGGCTGATACTATCAATGCAAGGATAATGGCTAGCTCAAACGACAGCTCACATCTTTTGCTTTTTGATGGTAAAGACTTGGCAGTTTCAGATGATGACGCAAGGACGATGAAGAAAATTGTTGTAGATGAACCATCTACGTATTCTCTCTCAGAAAATACAAATCTCTGCCAGATATCTAATGATGGCAGATATTATGCCCTGATATTTAAGCAGGATATATCTGATGCTGCACCTAAGGCACTTAAGCTTTACGACCTTGTTAAGAATGAGAAAAGGATGATACAGATAAATAATACTGCTTCAGTAATCACCTTTTCTGATGACTCAAAGAATATCTTTGTAGTGGACAATGTAGAGGGGTTAAATGTCTATGATGTAGGCGATTTGAAACTGATAAAGAACTATAGCGAAATAAAAGATAATGTATTAAATATTAAGCTGTCTAAGGATTCTAAGATAGTGGCGGTGAATATGCTATCCGGAACTGCATATTTGTATAATCTTGAGACAGGAAAGAGGATAGAGGAGATTAATGGCGAGATTATAAATGTCGAAAAAGCACAAGATGAAATAATAGTAAGAGGAATCAAGAAAAACAGCATATTTAAGTGGAGCAGTACTTCAGGCCTTTCTTCCTGGGATATGGATGATGAGTGCCTAAAGACACCTCAGAGCTTTTATGATGTAAACCTATACAATGAAAATACTGATAAACTAATGATAATCAGGAATAATGATGTAGACAGAAAATGCTATTTAATCGATTTTTCATCAGGAAAGCTAAAGCTGTCTCTTGATATTGCACTAAGGAGGTATAATGTGAGCGGTAACATTTCTCCTGATGGTAAGTTAATAACTATAGACAGAGATTATTTTGAGAAAAGTGGTGAAAAAAGTAATGACTGGTCTTACGATATGGTAACTTCCATATACAGGGTTTTAAGTGAAGAAGAGGCATCAAAGGAGGTTGATGAGATTCTTTCAGGCAGAAAATTGTCAAAAGAAGAAAAGGTTGAGATTGGTATAACTACGAAGTGATGGCATTGATGAAGGAGAGTTATTATGGCACTCAGGTGAATAACCTGGGTGTTTTTTTATAGAAAAATTTTTTGAATTATTGACAATTATTCTCAATAAACCTATTGTTAGCTTAGTCTAACAGTTTTATAATATTCTTACCGACGATAGCGTCGGTATAAATGGAGGTAGACGATATGACTGATACAAAAAGGCTTGCTGCGGCTGAAAGGAAGAAAGAAATAATGAATTCAGCGGCAAAGGTAATCACCGAAAGGGGACTGGAAAAGGCAACTATGGAGGATATTATCGCCGGAACTACTTTATCTAAAGGGGGTGTATATCATTATTATGGGAGCGTGAATGAGATATTTAAGGATATTATGAGGTTTGGAATAGAGTACAGAAACAATGTCATAAAAGAGCATTTAAGCGAATGTAAAGAAGGGGAGGAGATACAGTTTATGGCAAGACAGCTTGTAGACAAGATTGTTGATGATAATCCTTATATGCCTCTTTATGTCGAGTTTCTTATTGCTAAAAAAAGAAATCCGGAATTAAATGCCATGATGCTTGATTTACAGGCTGAGACTATGGATAGCTTTAAGGGAGTCTTTGATAATGAGTCAGAATGGCTGTTTAATCCAAGTGTATTTCAGTTTATAACTGATTACATAAACGCATTAATACTTGCATCTAATGTATTAGACGCTAGAGAGAACTTTAAGAAGAACAGGAGGTATTTGGAGGACATGATGGTTTATTTGTTTGAAAAGGGAAAGGAGAACAGTAATGGGAGTTTATAAAAAATTATTCCGGTATGTACCGGAGGTTAAACTGCTTGGCTATCTGGCAATATTAATATCGGCGGTATCTGCCTTTTTAATGGTATATGGATATTACTACATATACTTGTTTTTGAATGAAGTTATCGTAAATGATAACTATGAGAATGCCGGAGTGTATTCGGTTAAAATAGTAGTTTTTCTATGTGTAAGTGCTGCCCTATATCTTACATCAGGGATTGTATCACATAAGCTGGCATTCCGCCTTGAGACAAACCTTAGAAAGAGGGGAATCGATGGGCTTACAGACTCAAGCTTTAGATTCTTTGACCTAAATTCATCAGGTTATATCAGAAAAACCATAGATGATAATGCGGCTAAGACACATATGGCTGTAGCGCATATGCTGCCTGACAACTCACAGGCCTTCCTGGTTCCGATTTTCACGCTGGTCTTGTCATTTTTAATAAGCATTAGAGTGGGGATTCTCATTGTAGTATTATCGGTTGTTTGTGGACTAATTATGTGCATGATGATGGGAAACAAAGATTTTCTTAAAAAGTATCAGGAAGCTCTTGACAGACTCAGTTCAGAAACTGTTGAGTATATCAGAGGTATGCAGGTTGTTAAAATATTTGGTACCAGGTTAAAGTCATTTAAGGCTTTATACGATGCTATTACGGATTATTCAAAGTATGCCCTTGATTATTCTATTTCTTGTAAAAGGCCGTATGTTATCTACCAGCTGATATTCCTAGGATTGATTGCAATTATAAGCATACCGCTTAGCGTCTTCCTTGCAGAGGTAAAAAATCCGAAGTTTATGGCGGTTGAGCTTATTATGATATTTTTTATAAGTGGCGTAATCATGGTTTCGTTTATGAAGATAATGTGGGCAAGCATGAATATTTATAACGCTAACTTTGCCATTGACCACTTAGAAGAATTGTACAAAAAGATGCAGGAAGACAAGCTCTCATACGGAGATAGAACTGACTTTGACAACTATGATATTGAATTTGAAAATGTGAGTTTTTCGTATGGCGATAATAAAGTTCTGGAAGATTTATCATTTTCACTTAAGGAAAAGAGAATATATGCCCTGGTGGGACACTCAGGTTCAGGAAAGTCTACGATAGCAAAGCTTTTATCAGGATTTTACAAGGTGGATAAGGGAGCTATTAAGATAGGCGGCCACAGACTTGAAGAATACTCAAAAGAAGCTATTATACGGAGCATTTCATTCGTATTTCAAGACAGTAAGCTGTTTAAGAAGTCGATATATGACAATGTTGCACTTGCTGATGAAAAGGCTGGAAGAGAAGAGGTATTAAAGGCTCTAAGCCTTGCGGGCTGTGATGAAATTATCGCTAAGTTTAAGGATGGCGAGAATACAATTATCGGCTCAAAGGGAGTATATCTTTCAGGAGGAGAAAAGCAAAGAATTGCTATAGCCAGAGCAATACTTAAAAATTCGCCTATTGTCATAATGGATGAAGCCAGCGCCGCTATAGATGCGGATAATGAGTACGAATTACAAAAAGCCTTCAAGAACCTGATGAAGGATAAGACTGTAATAATGATAGCCCACAGGATGACAAGCATAAGGAATGTAGATGAAATCATCGTTTTGGAGAATGGCAGGATTGTGGAAAGAGGAGATAACGATTCGTTACTATCTGCACAGGGACTATACAGTAGGCTTTTAAACTTATATGAAACTGCAAATGATTGGAGGGTGTCAAATGAAAAACTATTATAAGAAAAGATATGC
>NZ_DBHIEC010000025.1:0-31698 GCF_057250765.1 Catonella sp. | reverse complement strand
AGGATATGGTAAAGAAAGGTCAGCTGGAAAATATTGATAAGCAAATCGAAAATAATATGAGGGAGATACTAACTCATGGGCAAATCTCTGGTCTGACGAACAAAAATCTCATATGAGGTTATGCTGGAGGATAAGACTGCCATACAAGCCAAAGGCCTATAACTACACGCAATCTTGTTACAGATGGTTCTATCACAGAAAATGTATGTGTATGTGGAAACAATGGTAACATGTGCGAACCAGATACCGAAAACTGATGGGTATGGAAGTTCCCAAAGACTTGGCTTGAAAGCGGCAAACAGCAGACGTGACTATTGGCTTACAACACTGACAGTTTCCGTTAACATGGTAATGACAAAAGAAAGACTGATAAACAGTGGCTTTTATGATTTAGCCGCAGCATATCAGTCTGTGCACGTCAACTATTTAAAGCGCTGTATACGAGAACCGTACGTAAAGTGCTGTGAGAGAATGGCAGTTGGTCACCGCCTTATACTCGCTTCAAAGTATAAATGTTATGAGTCAATTATATATATAAATCCAAGCAGTTTTATACCTTGAAATGAGTAAGTTTATCTTATTTTTTGTCATATATTTTCTTCAAATTATCCAGTCTTGAAACTGAATTCTGAAGCAGTAAATCAGCAAGTACAAGGGCTGTCATAGATTCAACAACTACTACTGCACGGGATACAACAATAGGATCGTGGCGGCCCTCTATGTTTATATCAATTTCTTCCTTGTATTTATTAACAGTGCTTTGTGTCAAAGCAATTGACGGAGTAGGCTTAAAGGCAGCTCTAACAATGAGAGGTGAACCGTCACTCATTCCGCCTAGAACACCACCGCTATGATTGGTAGACTTTTTAATTTCTCCATTTTCACAAATGAAGGCATCGTTGTTGTCAGCACCTGTGCTTCTTGCAGAGGCAAAACCATCGCCTATTTCAACTCCCTTAACAGCTCCTATTGAAAATAGAGCCTGACCAAGCCTTGCATCGAGCTTATCAAAAACTGTCTCACCAAGCCCTGCGGGAAGCCCTGTGGCTACACATTCTACTATTCCGCCGGCAGAGTTTAAGCCTTTTTTAATCCCCTCCAGATATCCCTCAGCCAACTTTGTAGATTCTTCATCAGGCATATAAAGCGAGGAATTAAGTACAGCCTCTCTTGTTATTTTACTTCTATCGTTAAGTAGGTCAGCTGGCAAGCTTATATTTCCTATTGAGTGAGTGTAAGCAAGGATATCTATGCCAAATTCTTTGAGAAGCTTAGCTGCTACAGCACCTGCGGCTACTCGGGAAAGGGTTTCTCTTCCTGATGAGCGGCCTCCTCCCCTGTAGTCTCTAAAGCCATATTTTTCATCAAAGGTATAGTCGGCATGCCCCGGACGGTAGTAATTAGCAATCTTATCGTAGTCCTTTGAATGCTGGTCTGCATTTCTTACCATCACCGCAATCGGAGTGCCCGTTGTAAGCCCATTGAACACACCTGAAAGTATTTCTATATCATCAGTTTCTTGTCTGGGAGTAGTATATTTGCCGGTTCCCGGGCGCCTTCTGTTCATATAAGGGGAAATATCCTCTTTACTTAGAGAAAGTCCTGCAGGACAGCCGTCTATAACCACTCCAAGTCCTGCACCATGAGACTCTCCCCAAGTAGTTATCTTAAACAAAGTTCCAAAAGTTGAACCTGCCATAACCTTCCTCCTAAATACTAAATATTAGATAATGTAATTAAATACCTTATAAATATATATGTCAAGAATGAAAATCAATGCTTTAAAAAACTCCCCCATTGTGTTAGACTTTTCATATAAAAATTAGTTCGTTCTAATCAAGGAGGACAAAATGGAAGTTAAAGAAAAACTGGCAAAATTAAGAGAGAAGATGGCTGAGGCGGGTATTGATTTTTATCTTATGCCTACAGCTGATTTTCATGAATCAGAATATGCAGGAGAGCATTTTGGAGTAAGAAAATATATGTCAGGCTTTACCGGTTCAGCGGGCAGCCTTTTAGTTGGTAAGGATAAGGCTCTTCTTTGGACAGATGGCAGATATTTTATCCAGGCTGAAAGAGAGCTCTCAGGGAGCACTATTGAACTTATGCGTATGGATGAGGAGGGGGTTCCTACTATATCAAAGTATATTGAAGATAACATTCCTGAAAAAGGTGTGCTTGGCTTTGATGGAAGAGTTATCAATTCTGCACTTGGCAATAAGATTAAAGCTGCCATTGAAAAGAAAAATGCTACTATCAAATATGACAAGGATCTGGTAGATGAAATCTGGACTGACAGGCCTGCACTTTCCGTTAAGCCTGCATTTTTTCTTGAAGAAAAATACTCAGGCAGACCGGCATCAGATAAGCTTACCTTTGTAAGAGATAAAATGAAAGAAGAGGGAGCTGATGCCTTTATACTTACCTCCCTTGATGATATAGCCTGGCTCTACAATATGCGTGGAGATGACATCCCTTGCAACCCTGTAGTGCTGTCATACACTGTTGTATTTATGGACAAGGCTGTAATCTTCTTAAATGAAGCAGTCCTTAACGATGTACTTAGAGCTGAATTTGAGAAAAATAATGTGGAAATCAGACCTTACAACGATATTTACGAATATGTAAAGGGGCTTAAGGATTGCAAGAAGGTCTTGCTTGACACCAATAAGGTAAACTATGCTATTTATAGCAATATACCTGAGAATGTTGAAAAGCTTCCTAAGGTAAATCCAACAACCCTTGAGAAGGCTAAGAAGAATTCTACAGAGATAGAAAACATCAAAAAGGCTCATGTAAAAGACGGAGTAGCCATGGTGAAGTTCATTTACTGGGTAAAGAAGAATGTTGGCAAGATGAAGATTACCGAGATTTCCGCAAGCGATTATCTTGAGGAGAGAAGAAGGGAGCAGGAAGGCTTTATTGAACTCTCCTTTGATACTATAGCTGCCTACAATGCAAATGCCGCTATGATGCACTACTCAGCTACACCTGAGCATGATACGGAGCTTAAGCCTGAAGGCTTTTTCCTTGTTGACTCAGGCGGACAGTACTATGAAGGAACCACAGATATTACAAGAACCATAGTACTTGGCCCTCTTAAAGATGAGTGGAAGAGGGATTATACGCTTACACTTAAGGGACATATGAACCTCTTAAATGCAAAGTTTCTCTATGGATGTACAGGCATTAATCTTGACATCCTTTGCCGTGCTCCACTTTGGAATATTGGTATAGACTACAGGTGTGGAACAGGTCATGGTGTGGGCTATCTCTTAAATGTTCACGAGGCGCCAAATGGCTTCAGATGGAAGATGGTTCCTGAGAGGAATGATAGTGCAGTTCTTGAAGAGGGCATGATAACAACAGACGAGCCGGGTGTATATACTGAGAACAGCCATGGTATAAGAATTGAGAATGAGCTTCTTTGCAAGAAGGACATTAAAAATGAATATGGTCAGTTCATGTGCTTTGAGTCTGTAACCTATTGCCCTATTGATAAAGAAGCAATCGATGTGAAATACCTTGAGAAGAGAGACATAGAGCAGATAGATGATTACCACAAACTGGTATATAAGGAACTTTCACCTTACTTTGAGGGAGAGGAGTTAGCTTGGCTTAAGGAGGCTTGTGAGCCAATTAAGGAGAAATAATGGAAGTTATACTTAAAGAATACGCAGTATATAAAGAAGCAGAAATTCTTGGATTATATACAAGTTTAGGCTGGACAAATTATACTGATAACCCTGAAATGCTAAGAAATGCTTATTTGAATTCCCTTAAGATATATGGAGCCTATGTTGATGACAAGCTGATTGGCATAATCAGGGTGGTTGGTGACGGATATTCTGTAATCTTCATACAGGACCTCTTAGTTCATCCTGAGTTCCAGAGAAAAGGAGTTGGCACGCTTTTGCTAAAGAAGGTACTTTGTGAGTATGATTCTGTCTACCAGAAACATTTAATAACCGAAGACAATGAAAAGACTACATTATTCTATAAATCACTTGGCTTTGTAGACAATAGTGAGATTGGGTGTAAGGCATTTTCTGTGTATAAAGTAATGTGATGACATTTTTGATGCTTTTTCGGGTAAAACAAAAGTTGCTACCGTAGGTTGCGTGATTGTAAGCTAAAATATAAGAGGAAGTATAGTAATGTAGATACTTCCTCTTTTGTTGTGCGTCAAACGTTGCACGTTTCTATCTGGTGCAGTCCCGAATCCACCTGATAGTGGGAAGGATGAGGCGAAAGCAAGACTGTCTATGGAGCATTTCGAATCTTATGGAAGCCTGATATGAGAAGGATATTAACCCATGGCGAATTGAAAATCTAACTTTCATTTATAAAAGTAACTTCCGCTTGAACCGGAAACTACTTCTTTATCTAGGTAATAACTTCGGCATAATTTACAATAAAAAATATATAACTAATAAAAGTTAAGGCAGTTTTTCTTTAACATTTTAAAATATTTGAATGGAATATTATATATTTTTAATTAATCATCTAAATTTTTATAGAAAATATCCGATATAATGAATGATAGGTTAATTTGACCTATAAACAAAATTTACTTTAAGAAAGTGAGGGCTATTTATGAAAGCGATTGTGTCACTAAAGAAAGTAGACTACACTTATGATATAACTTCCGGCTGGAATTTTAGGTAGGTAAAAATATGGATATTACAAGGACTACTACGCCTAACGCTGGTAGTCCTTCCTACCAACTGGAAGGACGAACAGCTAAAAATTTATATAAGGGACCGTCAGTAGAGTTAAAAGACAAAATTGATAAAATGTATGAAGAAATCAATCGCAAAAACAAGTCTTTTGCTGATCCAGAAGATCATATACGTAGAAAATATTTCGACCCAACCTACTTACACTATCAGGTTTTAGATGGTAATCTTAGTTCAGGAAATCGTATGGATGCATATATTAACGAGATGAAAGTTTTAAAGGGCGGAAAACCTAATGTTTCTGTTATAGACTATGCTTACCGCGGCTATGAAGCACCTAGAATTCATGGAGAAATAGAGAGCTTTAGAAGAGCTATTCATGACAGGCTTAACATGGACTTTCAGGTATCTAAACTCTTTGAAGAAAATGGCATTCGTATTCCAAACGGAGTTTCCCTGACCTTTAGGAGCGATTTATATACTAAGAGGATAACTGTTTTAGGAAAGATAGATGATAATTTAAAACAAAAGATTGAAACTGTTTTAAACCAAGGAAAGAATGCTGATGTCTTATCATTGCATATTGTTCAGTCAGCTTCATCCCTTGGGAAGTCTGAGCAGTACAGCCTTGAAAAGAGCAGGCTTTGGAATTTAGCCAATAAAATTTACCGTTATACCGGCTATGATATGAGGGATTTGGAAGCAAGAGAAGGCAGCTTTTTCACAAAGGATGGAGAGAATATTCTAGAAAAAGTTGAAGAGGGTGTTAGAAATGAAACAACAGACAATACCCCTACCGAGCAGAGAGCAGCATTAGGTATGTTGCGCTCAAACGTAAAATACTTTTCAGAAAAAGGTATTTATAAAGAAAATGCTTTTACTGATATTGAGTTTAAGGATGGTCACTTGCTTGATGTACGCCAAAAATATAAATACGGAGTAGGGCAAAATGGCTGGATACATGATATGGCAAAGGAAAAAGGTGTGGATGATTATGAGCTTTCTAAGGACGGAATCAAACTCCTATCTAAAGGAGAGCCTTTTATAGTACCTTCTGTGAAAATTGCAGCCTACCAAAAGACACAAAAAGAAGATGATTTGCCACTACATAGAGTTATAAAGAAGGCTCTTGATGAGTTTTTTGATAAAATTAAACTTGATATACCTATGGGTACAAACCTTAAGATTTTTTATGATAAAATGCCACATAAACTTTTTGTATATGGTATACAAAGTGGTGTGATTTCTGATATGGTAAACTCATCTATAAACCAGAATAAAGAATTGCTGGATTTGTTTTCAAAGTTGTCCATGGTTAATTTTTCTAAAAAAATATAACCTGCCATAATAAGGGAAGCACGAAGAAATTCGCGGCTTTTCTTTTTGCGGGTGGGCTAGCGGCGCACGTTTCTATCTGGTGCAGTCCCAAATCGCCAGATAGTGGGAAGGATGAACTAAAAGGAAGTGTGCCTATGGTGACCTCGAGTTTGAAGAAAGGTGGATATGAGGAAGACATTAATTTATGGTAAATTGAAAGTCAAACTTCCATTTATAAATAGAATTTATGGTTATCAAACAAAATCTGGTGAATGGATTTTTGATTATTTTGTAAAATCACATAAATAAAGGAGAATCTTACTATATGGTTGATATTGAGTTATATAAAAAAATGATTGATTATAACTTAGATAGTCTTGATATTATAAAAAAGTCTAAACAAATTATGATTGATTATTTTAAAGAAATTTTAGAAACAGATTCTTCTGAGTATTTTTTAAAAGATATCTGTTTAGAAACTCTTGAAGATAATACAAAATTAATTTCTTATGGCGTTAGATTTGATGTATTAAGAGATAACCTGTTTCAATTTTGTATTGTTTTTCAAATATACTCAAAAGAAAAGGAATTTTTATATAACTATTATTCATATTTTGATGTAAATGGTAATCTGATTGATAATTTTATAGATTAAGTTTAATATCGTATGTATAGTGCTGTGAGGTGACGGCGGTTAGCCACCGCCCCCTACCGGACTACAACAACTTACTTCTTTGCACCCTGTAGCTTATTTTAGTAATCAGTCCCAAAGGCATAAATCTGCTTCCAAGGGCCCCAAGAGCTGTGAGATTATCCGAGAAAACCAAAGACTGTCTCCTAAACATGGCCTTTAAGCCTCTTTTTGCGCAGTCCCTAGGTGCAGCAGTGGCAAATTCTTTGGAAGCTCCTGCTGTAGAGAAAAATTCAGTTTTCATAGGCCCGGGGCAAAGTGTGGTAACTGATATAGGCTTGCCACTCCTTTTTAGTTCTTCATTTACCGCCGTAGAAAGGCTAAGCACATAGGCCTTTGAAGCGTAGTAGGTGGAGAGAAGAGGCCCTGGTAAGAAGGCTGCAATGCTTGCAACATTAAGTATATATCCCTTTTTCTGAGTTTTTATAAACTCCTGACTAAGAAGGGTAAGTGCAGTAATATTGGTATTAATCAGGTCTACATTGTCCCTGCCTGACATATTGTTAAATGTACCAAGTATGCCAAAGCCGGCATTGTTGATTAGGACATCAATCTTCTTTGTGAAGCATTTACCTGCAAGATTCAATACCTCACTTACATCCGATAAATCAGCAGAAACAACCTCCACCTTTATATTATATTTCTTTTCTATAGCATTTTTAAGTGCCATAAGCCTGTCTTTTCTTCTGGCAGTTATAATAAGGTCATATCCGTTCATTGCAAGAAGTCTTGCAAATTCAACCCCAAGTCCACTACTTGCACCTGTAATCAAAGCTAACATGAGTAGCCCTCCTTTATGTATATAAATCGTATCAAAGGTTAATAAATTCTTTTGCAGGCAAGCTTTAACAGAATTTTTATGCGTTTGACACCAACAACATATTAAATCATTTTTACTAAATAAGCAAATATTTTACTTTCTAGATTAAGTGCCATTAATGTAATAATTGACTACATTTTACATATCAATAATGCAAACAAAAACTACATTTTAGGCACGAATACTCACAAATTTCCACCTCTAAACTTTGACATAGAGCCCTATTTGTTGTATCATAGAACTGATTAAATTTTGACAATAAACTATGTAGGAGACTGTATATGATAGCCTCAGTTAAAGGAAAATTAGAGAGTGTAACCGCTGATAGTGTGATAATAGATGTAAATGGTATGGGAGTGGAAGTGATAGTGCCAAACAATGTAATCGGCAGGCTTCCAAAGCAGGATGAGGCTATAAAACTTCATACCTATCTACACATAAGAGAAGATGCTATGCAGCTTTTTGGTTTTCTTGAAAAAGAAGACCTGGACTTTTTTAAGCTCTTAATTACGGTTAACGGTATAGGACCTAAGGCTG
Organism: Catonella sp.; assembly: GCF_057250765.1. Classification (NCBI taxonomy): domain Bacteria; kingdom Bacillati; phylum Bacillota; class Clostridia; order Lachnospirales; family Lachnospiraceae; genus Catonella; species Catonella sp. Next base: position 23,654 of record NZ_DBHIEC010000025.1, on the reverse strand, counting down.
CGATTGCCATACTTTCGTCTATGTCTACAGATGTGCTTACCTTTGCTATACTTTCTGAGGATATAAAGACCATAGAAAAGGCTCAGGGAATAGGAGCCAAAACAGCTAAAAAGCTGGTTCTTGAGCTTAAAGACAAGGTTGGTGTCATAAATGCCAAGGCTGTGGAGCTACGGTCTGATTCATCTCCTTTTATTTCACTGACTATAGGAAGTGCGATTAAAGAAGAAGCATCACAGGTGCTTGAGGCTCTGGGATATAGTAGGACAGAGGCTATGAAGGCAATAACTGCAATTGAAATAACAGAGGAAATGACATCAGAAGACTTGGTTAAATCAGCTCTTAAAAATCTGATGTAAAAGGTTGAAATAGATGCAAAACGATACAAAAAGACGGATAATATCTACAGTCGCTTCAGAGGAAGATATAAGAAATGATGATACTCTAAGGCCTAAGTTTTTGACTGATTACATCGGACAGAAAAAAGCTAAGGAAATGATGAAGGTGTATATAGAGGCAGCTAAGGGAAGAGAAGAACCGCTTGACCATGTGCTTCTTTACGGCCCACCGGGACTTGGCAAGACCACTCTTGCCGGCATCATAGCAAATGAAATGGGAGTACATATTAAGATTACCTCAGGTCCTGCCATAGAGAAGCCGGGAGATGTTGCAGCCATATTAAACAATCTCAAAGAAGGGGATGTGCTCTTTGTAGATGAGATTCACAGGCTGAACAGACAGGTTGAAGAGGTACTTTATCCTGCTATGGAGGACTTTGCCATAGATGTGGTTATAGGAAAAGGTGCAACTTCAAAGAGCATTAGGCTTGAACTGCCCAAATTTACTCTAATAGGTGCAACCACAAGGGCGGGTATGCTTTCTGCTCCTCTTAGGGACAGATTTGGAGTGGTAAATAGACTAGAATACTATACTCTGTCTGAGCTAAAGACAATCATAATGCGTTCTGCAGGTGTGCTGGGAGTGAAGGTGGATGAGGATGCCGCCCTAGAGATGGCAAGACGTTCAAGAGGTACTCCAAGACTTGCCAACAGGCTGCTAAAGAGAGTCAGGGATTTTGCAGAGGTGAAGTATGACGGAAAGGTAACTAAAGAAGTTGCCACTGAGGTGCTTGCACTCCTTAATATAGACAGTTACGGGCTTGACCATATAGACAGAGAGATACTTACTACAATGATAGAAAAGTTTAACGGAGGCCCTGTTGGCTTAGAGACAATAGCGGTTTCCATAGGAGAGGATACGGCTACAATAGAGGATGTATATGAGCCATATCTGATTCAGTCGGGATTCCTAGCAAGAACACAAAGAGGAAGGATAGTTACTGACCTTGCCTATACACATTTGGGCTTAAGGTAGACTACGTTGGGGTGAAAATATGAATATAAAAAATGATATCAAGGTTGTTATCAATAATAAACAATATACCATTAGCGGATACGAAAGTGAAGAGTATTTACAAAAAATCGCCCTATTCTTAAACTCAAGATATGCCGCTCTTGCTAAAGAGGATGGGTATAAGCATTTGGATGAGAAGCATAAGAATCTGATGTTACAGATTAACCTTGCTGATGAATACTACAAAATGGTAGAGAAAAAAGAAGATTTGGAAAAAGAAATTGAAGAGAGAAACAAAGAGATTTTTGAATTAAAGCATGAACTCATTTCAAAGAAGGAAGAAGAACGAGGGAAAAAACGAAAGTAACAGATGAATAAGAAAAAAGAAATTGAAATACTTGCCCCCGCAGGCTCTGTATACAGGATGAGGGCGGCCTTTGCAGGAGGTGCTGATGCCTGTTACATTGGCGGAAAAAACTTTGGAGCTAGAGCCTTTGCGGACAATCCTGAAGAAAAAGAATTGGTAGAAGCCATTCACTATGCCCATTTACACGATAAAAAATTATATATGACTATCAATACCCTTATCAAAGAAAATGAGATGAAGGGGCTTTATAACTATGTTCTCCCATACTATAAAGCAGGTATTGATGCCATACTTGTGCAGGATTTTGGAGTATTAAAATTTCTTCGTGAACATTTTCCTGACATTGTGCTTCACGCAAGCACTCAGATGACTGTTTGCGACACAGGAGCTACGGGTCTGCTTAAAAAGTTTGGAGTAGAGAGGCTGGTGCTTTCAAGGGAATTATCTCTTGGAGAAGTAGAGGCTTTTAAGGAGGAAGATATAGAAATAGAGTGCTTTGTACATGGGGCACTCTGTGTCTGTTATTCGGGACAGTGTCTTATGTCTGTTATGAATGGCGGAAGAAGCGGCAACAGAGGAAGCTGCGCAGGACCGTGCCGTATGAGCTACAACCTCTATGAAGGGGAGAATTCATCAGGTATAAGCCCTGGAAAGAGTCTTGAAACGAAGCCATATCTGCTTAGTCCAAAGGATATCTGTGCCCTTGACCTCATTCCTGATATGGTAGAGGCAGGTATAGATTCATTTAAGATAGAGGGTAGGATGAAACGCCCTGAATATGCTGCTCTCACAGCTTATTTATACAGAAAATGGACAGATGTGTACTTAAATGATGGAAGAGAAGAGTTTGATTCTGCACAGGCTGTGCGCGAAAGAAATTCAGATGTAGAAAAACTCTCTGATATCTACAACAGAGGCAGCTTTACAAAAGGCTATCTGGTTAATCATAACGGCCTTGAGATGATGGCTAACACGAGGCCAAATCACAATGGAGTGCTTGTTGGAAGAGTTATCAATGTGATTGCAAGCGGTAGAAAAAATGTGATGCTAATTAGTGCAGAGAAAGATCTAAACGCACATGATGTGGTGGAAATCAGGTCTGATAATAGGCCGACCGAGCCTGTATATGAGTTTACTCTTAAGGATGGCAAGAAAAAAGGAGAGAGCTTTGAAGCTAACTTTACGAAGGGCTTGCCTGTTAAGACAGGGCTTTGTGTGTACAGGACAAAAAATGAAGTACTGCTTAACGATATAAACGATAATATTATATTAAAACCTATTAAAAAGAGAATTAAAGCAAGCTTTTATGCAGAGGCTGACAACGAGCTTATCCTGACTCTTTACACAGATGATTCCAGTATTTCAGTAAACGGGGCTATCTGTATGAAGGCTGAAAACAGGCCTGTGGATGAAGAGAGAGTATGCTCATCTCTACTAAAGATGGGTGATACTGAATTTACTCTTAAGAGGGAGGATATTGATGTAAATCTCGTGGGAGATGTTTTCTTTCCTATGTCAGCTCTGAACGAGCTTAGAAGAAATGCCTGTGAAGCCCTTGAAGCGGAAATTGTCGGAAAATGTATGAAAAACAAGATGCAGCCTGACACTAAGGTTCATAGTGTGATTCCTAAGCCAGACTTCAATCCTTATTATGAGGTTGTTGTCTCTGACTTAAAGCAGTTAAAAACTGTATTGGAGGTAACCAGACCTTACAAAGACAGGGTAGAGATTATTATAAATACTGAACTTTTTGGACTTTCCAATCTGAAAATGGGGATTGATGAGGCAGAAAATGAAGGTAGAAGGCTTTATCTTAGGCTTCCTGAGATATTTAGGAGAAATAACAAAGAAAAATATCAGAGATTTTTTGGTAAGGGAAGCTCAGGATTTGACCTACTTTTTAGGATTAAAGGCTTTTTGGTAAGGAACTTAGAAGAAATATCCTTTGTAAAGGAACTCGAGGAACTGTCATCTGTATCCTTTGATATGATAGGAGATACCAACTTATACGCTTTTAATTCAAAGGCTGTGGAGACTTTGTCTGATTTTGGTATTCATCATTATACAGCCTCTTTGGAGCAGAGTATAAGAGAGGCAGAGGAGGTTAGAAATAATATAACCCTGCCTTCTAAGCTGTCTTTTGTGGTATATGGGCGGGAAGAGCTTATGGTTATGACTCAGTGCCAGTGGAAAAACAAAGGAGCCTGTGTGAAAGAACTTAAAAAAGGCGATAAGAGGCTTCCTGACATTCTTTATATAGAGAATAAGAAGAGCAAGTCTGGTGGAAAGAGGGGTAAATTTCCTATAGTAAAAGACTGTGAAAGCTGTACCAACTATGTATATCAGGATGTTCCGCTTAACCTATTTGAGAAAATGGATGAGATTAGGGAGCTTTCACCCGACTATTTAAGGTTAGATTTTTCATTTGAAACGGATTCAGAAGTAAGAGAGGTAATGAAGCTTGCAAAGTTTAGTAAGTGAAGTATCTAAGTACATAATTATAATTATTACTGCTATATATGCGTATTTGGGCTTTATCGGATTTGTATATGGTGATAAAAAAAGAAATGGTGAGATATATTTCTTTCAACCGGTACTCATTCTTATGTTTCACCTTGCGGGGTTTTTATGTATCTACCTAAAAACTCCGGAAATAAAGGTGGTTATACTGTATTTTGTACAGGTACTGCTCTTTGTTGTAACAACATTTTTGTATAGAATATTTTACAGGAAGCTGTTTAAAACTCTGTTCTTTCATATGCAGTTTCTCATAGCAGTTGGCTTTGTCTTTGTTACAAGGCTTAACTTCATATTGGGAGCAAAACAAACTGTATTTGTAGCCGCTGCACTAATAGCCTGCCTCATACTTCCATTTCTGATAAAGAAGATGGTCATGCTTAGAAATATGGGCTATCTCTATGCGGTAGCGGGAATAGCCTCCCTTGCCTATGTGTTTTTAAGGGCTAGAGTACAATACGGAGCTAAAAACTGGATAAAGGTGTTTGGAGTAAGTATACAGCCTTCCGAGTTTGTAAAGATTCTTTTGATATTTATGATAGCTTCTTTGTTTTATGTAAGCAGAAGCCTTAAACAGATAATAATAACAACCTGTTTAACAGCAGTAATGGTGCTTCTTCTCGTGCTTAGTAAAGACCTTGGTGGAGCCATGCTATACTTTACTACCTTTGTAGTAATGACTTATTTTGCCACTGGCAATGTCAAACTTCTTGGACTATTTACAGGAGGAGGCATATTGTCTGCTATTGCAGGCTACTACATCTTCGCCCATGTAAGGGTGAGGGTACAGGCTTTTGTAAATCCTTGGAAATACATAGATGACAAGGGCTATCAGGTGACTCAGTCGCTCTTTGGCATAGGAAGCGGTGGCTGGTTTGGCTTTGGACTTGGCAATGGTGCTCCTACCAATACACCTGTGGTTGAAAGTGACTTCATTTTTTCAGGTCTTTGCGAGGAACTTGGTCTGCTCTTTGGCTTTTGCCTCATCTTGATTTATCTATGTACAATAATAGCGTTTATTTTACTTGCATGGAGAACAAAGAGTGCATTTCATCAGCTTGTATCAATAGGCTGTGCAACCATGTACTCATTTCAGACCTTTTTATCCATAGGTGGAACTGTCAAGTTCATACCGTCAACAGGGGTAACTCTTCCTCTTGTCAGTCAGGGAGGGAGTTCAATCATAAGTACGATATTTATATTTGGTGTAATACAGGGACTATATATAGCGGGTAATAAAAAGGAAGAGGATATTGAAGCTGTACCGGTAAAACCTATCAAAAAGCCTCTGGGACTGACCTACCTGATTATTGGACTCTTTGTAGGTATGGTAGGCTACCTGACTTATTTTGAATTTGAAACTGCACCAAAGATTATGAACAATGCCTACAATAAAAGGACTGATATCTATGCCTCCTATGTATCAAGAGGTAAAATTCTTTCTTCTGACGGAGAGATGCTTGCATACACCAAAGAAGAAAAGGGTAAGAGTGTGAGGGTATATCCTTATGGAGATATGTACAGCCACATAGTAGGAAGAAATGTATCCGGTAAGACGGGGATAGAAGCGATTATGAATTATGAGCTGTTGACCTCAAATGACAATGCGGTTAACAGGGTGATTGAGAGACTGAATCAGGTCAAAAACAAGGGCGATAATGTAGTTACAACCATAGACAGCAGGCTTCAAAAGAGCTTAAATAATGCACTGGAGGGCTTCCACGGAGCAGGAGTAATCATTGAGCCGGAGACTGGTAAGGTGTTAGCAATGGTATCAAAGCCTGATTATAACCCAAACACTGTACTTGCTGACTGGGACAGCCTATCAAAGCTTCCCCCAAAAGATGCAAAGCTTGTAAACAGGGCAATAAACGGGTTATATCCACCGGGGTCAACTTTTAAGGTAATTACTGCTCTTGAATACATAAATGAGAATAAAAACTATGATAAATTCAGCTTTGACTGCAAGGGTGTATATACTGTCAGTGGAGAGAGTATAGCCTGCTATGATAAGATTAAACACGGAAAAGAAGACTTAAGAGCCGCATTTGCAAAGTCATGTAACGGTGCATTTGCAAGCATTGGAATAGGATTAAATAAAGACAAATATGCAAAGCTTGCTGGGAAATTCCTGTTTAACAAGGAGATTCCTTTTGCGCTCACTACCTCAAAAAGCAGCTTTGTGCTTAATTCTTCATCAAGTCTTGATGAGGTAATGCAGACTTCCATTGGTCAGGGTAAGACACAGATTACCCCTTTTCACAATGCCCTGATAGCGGCTGCCATAGCCAATGGCGGAGTGTTAATGAAGCCTTATACCGTTGGAGAAATAACAACCGAAGATGGAAAAAGGGTTGTAAAGAGCTTTGAGGCATCAAAAGTAGAAAGGCTTTGCTCAAAGAAAAAGGCAGAAACCATCAAGTCTTATATGAGGGCTGTAGTTACTGAGGGCACTGCTAAGAAGCTGTCCTGGCTTGGACTTAACATTTACGGAAAGACTGGAACTGCTGAGTATAAGAAGGAAGATGGCACCAAGGGAGACCACTCGTGGTTTATGGGATTTGGAGAAAAGAATGGAAAGAAGATTGCTATCAGTGTGGTTGTAGAAGGTGAAGGCAGAGGGAATTATACGGGAGTAGATGTGGCTAGTAAGGTATTTGCAAACTGGAAATAAGAGATTTTTATTTGACAGGTAATTTCTAAGAAATTTCCTGAAGATAAAAAAAGGATGTCAAATTCATTTGACATCCTGTGATACAGGAGATGGGACTTGAACCCACATGATATTGCTATCGTCAGATTTTGAGTCTGATGCGTCTACCATTCCGCCACTCCTGCAAAGCAAGGAGTAGTTTAGCATAAATTTTGTAAATATTCAAGTATCTTGCGAAAAAAAGTCCGAGAGAGTCTTTTGCAAAAATGATACTTATGTGATAAAATTAGTAGGTTTTACTAAAGATAACAGCATAATAATGGGAGGGATGATTATGAAATGGCTTAAGTACAGACTTGAAACAACAACAGAGGCAACTGATTTGATTATAGATATGCTAGCGGAACTTGGGATATATGGGGTAGAAGTCATAGACAAGGTGCCTCTTACAGAGGCTGAAAAAAAGCAGATGTATGTGGACATTCTTCCTGAAAGCGAACCTAATGACGGAAGTGCTGAGCTTGTGTTTTATCTAAGCGACGGTGCTCCTGATGAGTCTTCATCTGCATTCTACAACAGTGGAACAGGCATTGAAGATATTGCAGCCTTTTATTCGGACGAGCTCATAGAAAAGATTAGGAAAGGACTTGAAGAGGTTTCTAACTTTGTGGATGTGGGAAGCGGTGCAATCTACATATCTGAAACAGATGAGGCAGACTGGGCTAACAAGTGGAAAGACTACTTCCATACTTTTAGAATAGGAGACAACATAGTAGTTACTCCTACCTGGGAAGAACCTTCAGATGTAAGGGAAGAAGATGTTGTCATAAAGCTAGATCCGGGTGTTGCCTTTGGTACGGGAACTCACGAAACTACAAGGCTTTGTTTGGAAGCACTGCAAAAATATGTAAAGAGAGATGATGACATCTTGGATGTGGGCTGTGGAAGTGCTATTCTTACCATAGCTGCACTTAAGCTTGGTGCAAAATGGGCTTATGCCATGGATATAGATCCTGTGGCAGTTAAGTCTGCAAAAGAAAATCTTGAGATAAACGATATTACTGAGGATATGGCAAGGCTTGAAACAGGAAACCTGCTTGAAGATGAAAAGCTTTGTAAAGAGCTTTACAAAAAGCAGTATGACATTGTTGTAGCCAATATTCTTGCCCCTGTGCTTGTGCCTTTAACACCTATAATCACTCCTGCGCTTAAAGAAGGCGGTTATTATGTCTGTTCGGGTATAGTAAAGGAGCTTGCAGATGATGTGATAAGAGCAATACAGGATGCGGGACTTAGACTTGTTTCAAATATCTGTGACAATGACTGGGTATGCTTAGTAGCGAGGAAGTAGAATGTCAAACTTTTTTATAGATAGCGGTAATATAGACGGTGAGGCTGCTTATATTACCGGAAGTGATGTAAATCACATAAAAAATGTACTGAGGATGAAGGAAGCTGATGAAATAAGGCTTTCTGCAGGTAACGGTCTTCTTTACACTGCAAAAATCAGCGAGTTTCTACCTGATAGGATAGTATGTAAGATAGTTGACTGTGAGGGAGGCAAGTCTGAACTTCCTGCTAAAATCGTCCTTTTTCAGGGACTGCCTAAGAAAGACAAGATGGAACTAATCATCCAAAAGGCAGTAGAGCTTGGGGTGAGTGAGATAGTTCCGGTTATGATGAAGAGAACCATAGTAAAGCTTGAAGATGCTAAAAAGGAACTTAAAAAGCTTGAAAGATGGAGGACGATTTCACTTACCGCTGCAAAGCAGTCCGGTAGGATAATAGTCCCTGAAGTCTCAGAATTTATTACATTTAACGAGGCAGTTAAAAGGGCAGAGAATCTTGAATATAACCTCATTCCCTATGAAAATGAAAAGGGAATGGATAGGGCGAGGGAACTTGTGAAAGTGGCAAATGGTAAGAAGAGTATAGGAATCTTCATAGGTCCTGAAGGGGGAATATCTGAGGATGAGCTTGAACTTGCCGTAAAAATGGGAGCAGAACCTATAAGCCTTGGCAACAGGATACTTAGAACCGAAACTGCAGGACTGGCTCTTATTTCAGTTCTTGCATTTGAGATAGATATATAGGAGTAAGAAATAGATGGAATGTTATTTAGATAATGCAGCAACTACAAGGCCACTAGACAGTGTGATTGAGATAATGAACGAGACTATGAAGTCTGCTTATGCCAATCCCTCGTCCAAGCATATAAAGGGCTTTGAGGCAGAAAGATATGTGGAAGAAGCTAGGGAAAAGATAGCAAAGACCTTGAAGGCAAAGAAGAGTGAAATCATCTTTACATCCTGTGGAACTGAGTCTAATAATCAGGCTATAATTATGGGGGCTGCGACCAGAAAACGCTATGGCAACAAGATAGTTACCACCTGCTTTGAGCATGCCTCTGTATTTCAGTCGGTAGAGGTGCTTGCAAAAGAGGGCTATGATATAACCTACCTTCCGGTAGACAAACTTGGACACATAAGGGATGAAGACCTGCTTAAGTCTATAGACTCTGAGACGATAATGCTCTCCTTTATGCTCGTAAACAATGAGATAGGAGCTCTTGCAGATGCTGAACACATCATAAAGCTTGCCAGAGAGAAAAATCCGGATATCCTAATCCATATAGATGCTATTCAGGGTTATGGAAAATTTGAAATAAACACCAAAAAGCTGGGTGCAGACTTTATTTCCGTAAGTGGACACAAGTTTCACGCTCCCAAGGGTATAGGCTTTTTATATGTGAGAGATGGAGTACGTATCACCCCGTATATACACGGAGGCGGTCAGCAAAAGAACCTTCGCTCCGGAACATTGAATGTACCAGGGATAGCTGCTATAGGTGCAGCTGCAGAGGCTGTATACGAGGGACATAAAGAAAAAATGGACAAGCTTTATGCCATCAAAGAAAAGTTTACAAGAGATTTGCTTGAGGCTTTTCCTGATTGCACTATTAATGGAGTGGATACTTCTGGTGATTTGGCTGAGAATATAAGAAAGACAGCTCCACAGATAGTAAGTGCAAGTTTTAGAGGTGTAAAGGCGGAAGTTCTCTTACATGCACTTGAAGAAAAGGGGATTTATGTGTCCTCAGGTTCTGCCTGCTCCTCTCACCATCCTGATTTTAGCGGAACTCTAAAGGGAATAGGCCTTGATGATGATTTGCTTGATTCTACGCTTAGATTTAGCTTTGGTTTATTTACCGGGCAGGAAATGACTGATTACACCATAGAGGCACTTAAGGAACTTGTGCCAACACTTTCAAAATACAGGAGAAGATAATGTTTGAATACAGAGCTTTTTTGATAAAGTATGCAGAAATCGGAGTAAAGGGTAAAAACCGCTATTTATTTGAGGATGCCTTGGTTGGACAGATTGCTTATGCCCTTAAGAAAATAGAGGGTGACTACAAGGTGTACAAGCAGCCCGGAAGAGTCTTTGTAGAGGCAGGCAAGGGAAGTATAGACTATGAGGGAGCTCTTGATGCCCTAAAGAGGGTAATGGGTGTACTTCACATCTGCCCTATATACATAGTTGATTCAACCGACCTTGACAAGGCGTATGAAGAGGTTGTTAATTATATTGGTGAATGTTACCCTACAGAGAGCTTTACCTTTAAGGTAATGGCAAAGAGAAGTGATAAGAAAATGCCTAAGACTTCTCCGGAAATATCGGCTGATATTGGCGGCTTAATACTGGAAAAATACGGAGACAGACTTAGTGTTGATGTTAAGAATCCTGATAAGTTCATTACGATAGAGCTTAGGGACAAGGCTTATATTTATTCTGAAACAATTAAGGGTGAGGGCGGACTTCCTATCGGCACCGCAGGTAAGGCTATGTGTCTGCTATCAGGTGGAATTGACAGCCCTGTAGCTGCTTATATGATGGCTAGAAGAGGAGTTAAGGTAGAGGCTGTGTATTTCCATGCACCACCTTATACAAGCGAAAGGGCTAAGCAAAAGGTAGTTGATCTTGCAAGGCTTACAGCTAGATATGCAGGTAATATCAAGCTCTATGTGGTTAATTTTACAGATATTCAGCTTGCCATTTATGAGAAATGCCCTCACGATGAGTTAACCATCATAATGAGAAGATATATGATGAAGATAGCTGAGGATTTGGCTATAAAGGATGAGTGCGTAGGACTGGTAACAGGTGAGAGCATAGGTCAGGTGGCAAGTCAGACTATGCAGAGCCTGCTTTCTACAAATGCAGTATGCAGCCTACCTGTTTACCGCCCCGTAATCTGCTTTGATAAACAGGATATTATCAATATTTCCCAAAGGATAGGTACATTTGAGACATCGATTCTTCCGTTTGAAGACTGCTGTACTATCTTCGTGGCGGAACATCCTGTAACCAAGCCTTTGCTTTCTAAGATTGAAAAAGATGAGAAAAAACTGGATGATGTAATAGAGGAACTTTATAAAAAGACCATGGAAAGCATAGAAGTGATTAACTGTGAGCCAATGGAAGTAGAATAAGTAAGAAAAGTCACATAAAAAGAAGCCGGCTTTCATTATGAGAGCCGGCAAAAGATTTAGCAGATTATTCAACGATGAAAGGCTTAAGCGCATTTACTATGGTGTCTGCCTGAGCATCATTGTGGATGTTAAGGTCAATAGGCTTTGATAGATCAAGACTGAAAATACCCATAATTGACTTAGCATCAATTACATATCTTCCTGAAACAAGGTCAAAATCTGAATCAAACTTTGTTACCTCATTAACAAATGCCTTTACCTTATCGATGGAATTTAAAGAAATCTTAACTGACTTCATTTTTAATCCTCCTCCTTGTGAAATTAATTGCTACATACAATTAAATGATAAGGTTTAGAGAAGAAAAAGTCAATATACATATTAAATAAAAAGGAAATCTAAAAACTGTGAAAAACAACGATATTTTAAAATCAGTAGCATTTTTGAGCCTTGGCTGCAAGGTAAATGCCTATGAAACCGAGTCGATTAAGGAAATGTTCAAGAATGCGGGTTATGAAATTAGACAATTCAATGAAGCCGCTGATATATATATTGTAAATACCTGTACAGTTACCAATATTGCTGACAGAAAATCCAGACAGATGTTACACAGGGCTAAAAAGCTTAATCCTGAAGCGGTTGTCGTTGCTGTAGGCTGTTATGTACAGGCACCTCAGTCTAAGCTTGAGGATGATGATTTAGTGGATATACTTGTGGGTACAAGGGGGAAGTCCTCGGTGCTTGACCTTGTAGAGGAATATATAAGAAGCAATAAAGAGCGTGATTTTAAGCATAATGTGATCAAATCCGGAGAAGAAAATAAGGACTGGTCTTATGATAGTGGTGAAGTATATGCCGCAGGTGGTAAAACCAGGGCAAATATCAAAATACAGGATGGCTGTGATCAGTTCTGTACTTATTGCATCATTCCGTTTGTAAGAGGCCGTATTAGAAGCAGGGATATGGAAAGTATCATCGAAGAGGCTGAAAGACTGGCAAGAGTGGGCTATAAAGAAATGGTGCTTACAGGTATACATATAGGCTCTTATGGAAGGGATATAGACGGAGAAAGCAGGATGCTTGCGCTTCTTACTAAGCTAAATGAGGTAGAGGGTGATTTTAGAATACGCCTCGGCTCTGTTGAACCAAGACTTATTACGGAGGAATTCTTACAGGGACTTGTGAAACTAAAAAAAGTCTGTCCACATTTTCACCTCTCCCTTCAGAGTGGCTCTACAACTGTATTAAAGCGGATGAACAGGCATTATTCTGCTGATGAATATCTGACTTCGGTTAATCTTCTTAAAAAATACTATGACAGACCGGGGATTACCACAGATATAATTGTTGGTTTTCCGGGAGAAAGCGATGAGGAATTTGAGGAGACTGCTGCCTTTGTGAAGAAGGTAGGTTTTCTAAAGGTACATGTCTTTCCTTATTCCATGAGAGATGGCACCTATGCGGCTAAAATGAATGAACAGGTTGCTCCTGAGATTAAGAAGAAAAGAGAAGACAGGCTTATAGTCATCTGTGAAGAAGTGGCTAAGGAGTATCTGGATAGCTTTAATGGCGATTCTGAAAGGGTTTTGCTTGAAGAAGAGATTAAAGGCAGGGAAGATTATATCTTAGGGCATACTGACAGATATATAGAGGTTGCTGTTCCGAAGTTCCTGTTAAAAGGCAGGGAAGATGCTGACACGGAATTCATCGGGGTTAAGGAACTGATGATATCGGATGCTTCTGACAAGGCTCTTAGCAACATGATGATTGCGAAGTCATTGTAAGAGCTATAAAAAGGGCTCTAGCTTTTGACATTAGTATTTCAAAAGAGGGCGTGCCAAAGTCAGATGTCTAATATTTTGAACAATGTAACATAGAAAGAGGAAGTAGATGTTAAAAGAACAATATCAGGAAATGGGCATAAGCACCGAAGTATTTGACTACTGTGAAAAAATATGCCAAAGCCTTGAAGATAGATTTAAGAGGGTAGATGAAATTGCGGAAATAAACCAGCTTAAGGTGCTTAAGGCAATGCAGAAGAATAAGGTTTCAGACATTCATTTTGCAGCAAGCAGCGGCTATGGCTACAATGACCTTGGAAGAGATACCCTGGAGGGAGTGTATGCTGATGTATTTCACACAGAGGCTGCCCTTGTACGACCTGCTATACTATGTGGGACACATGCCCTTACAGTTGCTCTCTTTGGCAATTTAAGGCCCGGAGATGAGGTGCTTTCTCCTGTAGGTAAGCCTTATGATACACTTGACGGAGTGATAGGAATAACACCTACAGTAGGTTCATTGGCTGAATATGGAGTAACCTATGCACAGGTTGATTTGTTACCTGATTTTTCTTTTGACTACGAGGGAATAAAGGCTGCAATAAGTGATAAGACAAAGCTTGTTACTATTCAGCGTTCAAAAGGCTATGCAGTTAGACCTACATTTTCAGTTGAAAAAATAGGGGAGCTCATCAGCTTTATAAAGAAGATTAAGCCTGAGATTATCTGTATGGTTGACAACTGCTACGGAGAGTTTGTTGAAGAGCTGGAGCCATCTGATGTAGGTGCTGATATGGTTGTAGGCTCTCTTATCAAGAATCCGGGAGGCGGACTTGCGCCAATCGGAGGCTATATAGCAGGAAAAGAAAAATATGTGGATATGGCATCCTACCGTATGTCCTGCCCAGGGCTTGGGAAGGAGATAGGGGCTTCTCTTGGGCTCAACCAGGCGCTTTTCCAAGGGCTTTTTATGGCGCCTACAGTTACGGCAGGAGCTGTAAAGGGAGCGATATTTGCTGCAAATGTATATGAAAGCTTAGGATTTGATGTGCTGCCGGATAGCAAAGAAGACAGATATGACATAATTCAGGCAGTTTCCCTTAAGTCAGGAGAACGACTTAAAGCCTTTTGTGAGGGAATTCAGGCTGCTGCACCTGTAGACAGCTTCGTAACTCCTGAGCCTTGGGATATGCCGGGATATAATGACCAGGTTATAATGGCGGCAGGAGCCTTTGTACAGGGCTCATCCATAGAACTCTCTGCTGACGGACCTATGAGAGAGCCTTATGCGGCGTACTTTCAGGGAGGACTTACATTTAATCATGCCAAGTTTGGAATAATGATGAGTTTACAGAAAATATTTGAAAAAGGCCTGCTTGAATCAGGTGTTTTAAGAAAGTAATATTTATATATACCTACTGGCAAAATAAACAAAAATATGATATAATATCTAAGAATTTTGTAAGTTTTTGGGGGATGAATATGAAAAGTAAACTTCGTTGCTATATTCAGGATATGGCTGTCATTACCTTTGCTACTTTTATAGTGGCTGTAGCTGTATACTTTTTTATGATGCCTAACAATCTTGCTATAGCAAGTATAGCAGGTCTTGCTGTAGTGTTGCAAAAGTTTATTCCTTTAAGTGTTGCGACTATAAGTTTGATATTTAATGTGGGATTGCTTATTATAGGCTTTATATTTGTAGGCAGAGAGTTTGGAGGAAAGACTGTATATACTTCGGTCATACTGCCTATATTTGTAGGTATTTTTGAAAAACTCTTCCCGAAGTACAACGGTCTCACAGGTGATCCGTTCTTGGATATGATTTGCTATATCTTTATCGTTAGTATAGGGTTAAGTCTGTTATTTAACCATAATGCTTCATCCGGTGGACTTGACATCATTGTCAAAATTCTTAATAAATATCTTCATATAGACAAGGGCAAGGCAATGTCTATAGCAGGGATGTTAGTTTCGCTCTCCGCTATTTTTGCTTATAATACGAAAACAGTTGTACTTAGTGTGCTTGGAACCTATTTAAATGGGATCATACTTGATTACTTCCTTTTTGGTACCAATATCAAGAAGAAGGTCTGTATTCTTTCACGCAAGAATGAGGAGATTAAAAAATACATCCTTAAAAATATGCATAGTGGAGCCACTCTTTACAAAGTAATTGGAGCGTATAACAATGAAGAACACGAAGAGGTTGTAGCTATAGTAAACAAGAGGGAATACGGTGTGCTTATGCAGTTTATAAGAAGAACAGATCCTGATGCCTTTGTAACGGTATCCACAATCAATGAGGTTATGTATAAGCCTAAGTGCTAGGGTAGAGCAAATATTGTTGTGATATCCGTTATTCTGTGGTAATAATTACTTTTGATGCTCTCGTTATATTGCAAGAACATCAATATAATCGATAATTTAATATTTTGTACTTTATTAATAATAAGGCGTTATATAGCGCCTTATTATTTTACTTTTCCTGCGCTTTATTAGTTTAAAGTTTTTAAGTGTTAAACAAAACTACCTAAAATAAGTTAAAATAATTGCAAATTTTGTTTACTTTTTTGAAATAATTTGTTATATTAAATATGAAAAACTATTATATAACTAATAAGGAGGGGTAACATGAGAAAAAGAAAAGTATGTCTATCAGGTATTTTGGCTGTAACGATGATTCTATCAATTACTGCCTGTGGTGGAGGAGAAAATAAAACAGACTCAGCCTCCCGGACGGCAACAAGTACAGCGAAGAATTCTTTGGTAAGCAGCTCTGCGAGTGCAGGAAATGCGTCAGCTTCGGTTGAAGGCGAAGAGAAAGATGCGGAACAGTATATCAATGCATTTGTAAATGCTGATCCTGCATCTATTGATGCACAGAAAGGTTCAGACATATATGGCAATGTTATTGTAAATGGAATATATGAGCCTTTACTCAGATTGTCAGAAAAGCCTGATGGAATGACAGAGCTTATTCCTGCTGGTGCGAGTGAATATAAGGTATCAGATGATAAAACAGTTTATACTTTTACGATTCGTGACGGCATGACTTGGGAAGATGGACAGGCTGTTACAGCTAAAGATTATGAATATGGTATAAAGAGAGCGGCAGATCCCAATACTGCGGCAGAGCAGGGATTTTTGCTTGCTCCTATAAAGAACTTTAGCAAGGTAAATTCGGGGAAAGCAGGGGTAGATGAGCTTGGAGTCAAGGCGATAGATGATAAAACCCTTGAAATCACCCTTGAAGCACCTACTTCATACTTTATGAAACTTCTTCCATTCAGAATAATGTTCCCTCAAAGAAAGGACATTGTAGAACAGTATGGCGAGACCTTCGGTGCAGAAGCAGATACAGTAATGGGCTGTGGCCCATATAAGCTCACAGAATGGAATCACAATTCCAATCTTACTCTTGAAAAGAGTGATACCTATTGGGATAAAGAAAATGTAATGAATGATACTGTCAATATTAGAGTAATGTCTGATGTTAATACAGTTATGAATGCCTTCCAGACAGGTGAAATTGATGTGGTTTCTACCTCTCTTGAAGAGTGGAGAGAAAAATTTAATAATAGGGAGAATACAAAAAGTGCAAAGATTCTTCTTCCTTCTGTAGATTATATGACTATTAATCACAAGGATAAACTTCTTTCCAATAAAAAAATCAGGCAGGCTCTTTTAATTGCCCTAGATAGAAAGGGATTCAATGAAACTTTCTTTAAGGGTAAGAATATCGAAGCTCTTCATTGGGTTCCAGGTTGTATAAGTTGTGGTGATGTAAACTATAGGGAGTTTGCAGGAGAACCTGTGAAGAAGGTTGCAGAGGGAAATCCTGATCCTAAGAAACTCTTCATCGAGGGAATGAAGGAACTTGGCTTGGGCGAAGATCCGTCTAAGGTAGAAATTAATTTTATTTGTGTAAGTAATCCTCGTCTTAAATCCTTTGGTGAATACATACAGGAATGTTATTCAAAAGTGCTTGGAATCAACCTTAAAATAGAGCAGATGGAATGGCCAATACTTTCAGGTAAGGTTAATAAGGGAGACTACCAGTTAGCTTATCTGGCTTGGACGGCTGATTATGATGATCCAAGTGCGATGCTTGCACTCTTTACATCAAATGCAGAGGCTGTAAATACTGGTTGGAAGAATGAAAAGTATGACAATCTCATTAAAGATGCTTCTGAAGCAAGTGATATGTCAAAGGCTGCTGAGTTATACAAGGAAGCTGAGGAGCTTCTTATGGATGAGGCAGTTGTAATTCCTATCATCAACGGTGAATCCACAATGTATTGGAATGACTATATGAGAAATGTTACACTGAACCAGTTTACTTCTACAGGATATAAACCAAGATATACAGTTGGTAGACCTTAACATTTATATTTAATAATGGCAGGCGGTAAGATTTAATCTTACTGCCTGCTTCAAGGGGAAATATGTTAAAATTCATAGTTAAAAGATTTTTATATATGGTACTTACCTTGTTTATTATTATTACTGCCACATTTTTTCTTATGCATGGTGCAGAAGGGGATCCTCTCTCAGCTGCAGGCAAGACTCTGCCTAAGCAGACTCTTGAAAACTATAGAGTAAAATATGGACTTGATAAACCGGTCATAGAGCAATATGCAATTTTTATGAAGAATATTCTCACAAAGGGAGATTTTGGCTCATCATATAAATATCCCGGACGAGAAGTGGGTAAGACAATTGCCAAGACTGCGCCTGTGTCGGGGAGAGTTGGTGCCCAGGCCATGCTTGTTGGAATTTTGATTGGTATCATCCTTGGTATAACTGCGGCATTAAACAGAGGGAAGTGGCCTGATTATGTAATAAGCATAATAGCAATTTTAGGTATTACAATTCCTGTTTTTATAATGGGTTCTTTGTTGCAGTTGTTTTTTGCGGTTGAACTAAAGTGGTTTCCTACAAGTGGATGGAAGCATATGGGATTTGGGAAAGATTTTAAATATTCGGTTTTACCTGCACTTGCAATGTGTTTTGGATCAATTGCAACTTATGCGAGATACATGAGAAGTAATGTTTTGGAGGTTCTAAGTGAGGATTATATCCTTACTGCAAGGGCTAAAGGAGTATCAAAATTTAATATAATTAGAAAGCATGTTTTTAGAAATGCAGCACTTCCTATAATTACTATAATCGGTCCTCAGATTGTAGGTATTTTTACTGGATCATTTATTATTGAAGGGATGTTTAGTATACCGGGATTAGGTAAGTACTTTGTAGATTCAATTACTGCAAGAGATTATCCAATGATAATAGGAACAACAATCTTTTATGCAGTCCTTTTCCTAGTATCACAATTGATGGTTGACATTCTTTATGGGGTTGCAGATCCTAGGATTAAACTGGAGGACTAGGAAGAACTTATGGATAGTAGAGATAAAGTACGATATGAAGAAATTGACAGTAGTAAATTCAAACTTATTGGATCAGATAACAAATCTTCAGAATTCATAGCTAGACCTGTAGTTACATATTGGTCAGATGCTTGGAGAAGATTTCGGGCAAATAAGGCCGCAATGGTTGCATTTGTGATTTTAATATTACTTACTGTTATGGTTATAATTGGACCTATTATTAGCGGGTATTCGTTTAAAGAAGCAGTTGGAGAGCCTAATCAGTTTCCTAACGCCAAGTTTTGGTTTGGAACAGATGAGATAGGTAGAGATTTATTCACAAGACTTTGGAAGGGTGGAAGAATCTCGATTTTTATTGGTATAGTAGGAGCACTTATAAGTACTGTTATTGGAAGTATTTATGGAGCAGTTTCTGCTTATGTAGGTGGTAAAGTTGATGTGGTTATGATGAGAATCGTTGAAATTTTATCATCAATACCGTACCTTCTTCTCGTAATCGTTCTTAGACTTGTATTAAAGTCAAACGGGCTTGGAACACTTATACTGGCAATGACAATTACAGGTTGGTGTGGGTTGGCCAGACTTGTAAGAGGACAGATACTGTCGCTAAAGAGAAAAGATTTTATAATGGCTGCAGATGTACTGGGTGTAAGCAAGAGTGATATTGTAGTAAGGCATTTGATACCTAATACGATTAATGTAATACTTGTATCAATCTCTTTTGATATACCGGGATATATTTTTGGAGAAGCGTTTTTAAGTTATCTCGGTCTTGGAGTCCAGGCGCCCAATACGTCTTGGGGTGCAATGGCGGCTTCAGCACAGCAGGTATTTCAATTTTATCCGTATCAGCTGATTTTTCCTGCTCTCTTGATAGGACTTACAATGCTGGCATTTACTTTATTAGGTGATGGCCTGAGGGATGCGCTTGATCCAAATCTCAGGCAGTAGGGGGAATGATGGAAAATATGAAAAAAGAGAAAGTTCTAGATGTTAATAACCTCAATATATCATTTAATACTTATGCCGGAGAAGTAAAAGCTGTAAGAGGGGTAAGTTTTGAAGTATATGAAGGGGAATCATTGACACTTGTTGGAGAGTCGGGATGTGGAAAAACAGTTACTTCAAAAGCTATATTACAGATATTACCGTCTACTGCGGTTGTTAAGAAAGACTCTTCAATTAATTATTGTGGTGAAGAAGTCCTAACAATGAACAGAGAAAGGATGAAACAGTATAAAGGCTCTGATGTGGCTATGATATTTCAAGACCCAATGACTTCTCTGAATCCGACAATGAAGATTGGCAAACAGATAATGGAATCAATACTTCTCCATACAAAAATGAGTAAGAAAGAAGCTAAGCAGGAAGCGATAAGACTTTTAAAAACTGTCAATATTCCCAATGCAGAAGAAAGAGTAAATCAATTTCCTCATGAACTATCGGGGGGAATGAGACAAAGAGTTATGATAGCTATTGCACTTGCTTGTAATCCAAAGGTAATACTGGCGGATGAACCAACAACTGCACTTGATGTGACTATTCAAGCTCAGATTCTTGATTTATTAAGAGAATTGAGGGATAAAAGAAATACCGCAGTTGTATTAGTTACTCATGATTTAGGGGTAGTTGCTGATTTTGCCGACAGAATCCAGGTTATGTATGCTGGGGAAATAATGGAAACAGGAACGGTTGAAGAGATATTTAATGACGCTCATCATCCATATACTTGGGCCCTTTTGATGAGTGTACCAAGACTTGATACAGGTAATAAAGAAGAGTTATATTCCCTGGGAGGGACACCCCCTGACCTGTTGATGGAAATTAAAGGCTGCCCATTTGCAGCAAGATGTGATTATGCAATGCAGATATGTACGGAGGCTAAGCCACCATGCAGTGAGTATTCAGATAAACACAAATGTAGGTGTTGGCTTGCACATCCAAAGGCGCCTAAAGTAGAAAGACCATATTAGGAGGAATAGTGGATGAGTAATGATGAGAGAGAAGTTTTAGTCGAGTTACAAAATCTGGACGAATTCTTCAAAATTGGGAAAAACAAAATATTAAAGGCAGTTGAAGATGTAAGTTTTAAGATATATAGAGGTGAAACTTTTGGATTAGTAGGAGAATCCGGATGTGGTAAAACAACTTGCGGCCGTACGATAATAAATTTATATAAAGCTACTGGTGGTAAGGTGATATTTGAGGGGGAAGATATATCTAAAATAGATAAAAAAGATATTAAATCATTTAAGAAAAAAGCACAGATGATATTTCAAGATCCTTATTCTTCACTAGATCCTAAAATGACAATTGGTGAAATTATAGCAGAAGGAATAAGGGTTCATTTTAGTGAACTCTCCGAAGGGGAGATACAGGAAAGAGTTAGTGAACTTCTTAAAACGGTAGGTCTTAATGCTGAGCATGGTGCGAGATTTCCACATGAACTTTCGGGTGGTCAGAGACAGCGAATAGGTATTGCCAGAGCACTTGGAGTTGAACCATCTTTCATTGTTTGTGATGAGCCTATTTCGGCACTTGATGTGTCCATACAGGCTCAGGTTGTAAATTTATTGATTGAGCTTCAAAAGAGTAAAGCCCTTACATACCTGTTCATTTCACATGACCTTTCGATGGTTAAACACATATCAGATAGAATTGGTGTTATGTACCTTGGAAGTATGGTTGAGATTTCTCCCAAAGATAAGCTTTATGACAGACCTCTACATCCATACACAAGAGCCCTTATATCAGCTATACCAATTCCCAATCCTGCGGTGTCGTCGAAGGATAGGGTAAAACTTGAAGGAGAAATCCCTTCTCCAATTCATGCGCCTGAAGGCTGTAAATTCAGTACCAGATGCAGATATTGTAGTGAAAAGTGTAAAGTAAACAGACCTGAGTTAAAAGAAGTTGATAAAGACCATTTTGTTGCCTGTCATATCTATGACAATGGACTGGAATCAGCTATAAATCTGATTGAAAATACAGATAAAATTCATTGATTTGATGGTGTTTATCAAGTAAAAATATTTTAAGAGCACGCGTATAACAAAATTCTTGTATTATGTGTGCTTTTTTAATTTGTTCAAAAAAACGACACTTGCAATATATCTTTTTTTATATTAAAATTACATGAAGTGTAATTTGAATTTATTAAACATCATAATATATTTGGAAGGAAGTAAAATCAGTGCCGGATTTAAATAATACACAGTATTTTAAAGAAGTGACATTAGCTCCTGAGATAGAAGTAGGGGACGTGCTGAAAAAGGTCTATGAGGCTCTGAATGAAAAGGGATATAACCCTGTCAATCAGCTCGTTGGGTATATTATGTCAGGAGACCCTACCTACATTACCAACCACAACAACGCAAGAAGCATGATAATGAAGGTTGAAAGAGATGAACTTGTAGAAGAACTTATGGAGAGTTATATAGAGTCTTTTACCCAAACAGGTAAGAAGTCTATGTTTATGGGCAAGAGATAATGAGGATAATGGGTCTTGATTTGGGTTCAAAGACCTGTGGAGTGGCTGTTAGTGATGGACTTGGACTTACGGCACAGGGACTTGAAGTCATTAGGAGAAAAGAAGAAAATAAGCTAAGACAGACTCTTGCCAGAATTACCGAGCTTGCACAAGAGTATGAGGTGTGTAAGATAGTCCTAGGCTATCCCAAAAATATGGATGGATCTGTCAGTAAAAGGTGTGAGCTCTCTGAAGAATTTGCTAAGAAGCTCGCAAAAAGGACAGGAATAGAAGTCATACTATGGGATGAGAGGCTTACGACGGTAAGTGCCCATGAAGTTATGATAGAAGCAGGACTGAGGCGTGAAGAGCGTGAAAAAATAGTTGATAAGGTTGCTGCTACATTTATTTTGGAAGATTATATGAATTCAAATAAAAATTAAACTAAGAAATGGAGAAACTATGTTAGAGAATGAAGAATTAAGAACAATCGATTTTGTTGATGAAGATGGTGACAATGAAGAGCTAACCGTACTCTGCCAGACAAGACTTGCAGGGGTGAACTATCTCCTTGTATCCGATGCAGAGATTGAAGAGTTGGAAGATGATGATGCAACGGTTGATGTGTTCATCATCAAAGAAGAAGAAGCATCTGAGGACGGAGAAGACGTTTTATATAAGGTTGTTGAGGATGAAAAGGAAATACTTACGGTTTCTAAAGTTTTTGAAGAAATGATGGATGACGTGGATTTTGAAATAGACGAAGAATAATTATGAACGAAGTATATCAGAACCTGAGGGATAGGTGAGCCATGCAAAACGAAAATGGGAATGAGAAATTTAAGGCATTACTTAAGTCAAACGGATTGAAAGTTACAGGGCAGCGATTAGCTGTCCTTGAAGTGTTGCAGCAAAGAGCGGATGAACACCTTACTGCAGAAGAGATTTTTGATTTGGTAAGGAACGACCATCCTGATATTGGCTTGGCAACAGTTTATCGTACCATACAGCTGTTATCAGATATGGGACTAATAGACAAACTTAGTCTTGATGACGGATTTACCAGATATGAGATAGGAAAGTCGTCTCCAAGCGGACATAGGCATCACCACTTGATTTGCCTGAACTGCAATCGTGTATTTTCATTTGAAAAGGACTTTATGGAGCCTCTTGAAAATGAGATTAATAAGCTGACGGGATTTAAGGTTGTTAATCACGAGGTTAAACTGTACGGCTATTGTAAGGATTGTCAGAATGCAGGTACACAGGACTGATTTACTCCTAAGTTAAGGAGGACAAATGTCGGATATTAATAATGATAAAAAATTCGGAAAGCTTGTAGAAAGCATAGGAAAAGCTACAAGCAGATACAGAAAAACTAAAAAAGAGGCTGATGGCAATGTAAGTGTAGTAAAGAAAACAGTTAAGTCTGCAGCAAACAGCAGAAAGAAGGCTAAACTTACTGAAGAGGAAATTAAGATTGAAAAACTTCCTGCTATATCCAAGAGGCCAAAGGAAAACTTAAGGGAGATTAAGCCAAGAAAGACTAACAAAGAAGTAAAGAAGCCTATGAATGGACTTAAAATCATTCCTCTTGGAGGCCTTGAACATATAGGAATGAATATAACCGCTT
>NZ_DBHIEC010000024.1:0-41228 GCF_057250765.1 Catonella sp. | reverse complement strand
AATGCAACAGAGGCACCTGTCAAAGTAGGTGCAACACCATGTTGCATTTAAGTTGAAAAACTACATTCAAATAACAAAGAGCATTTTAGTAATATTTTTGGCTTGACATATATAAGTAAAAATTATAAAATTTAAAGTTTAAAGTATAATTAAATTTTTATGCTTATATGCACACAATTTGATTGCATATAAGTGTAAATAATTAAAATCGGGGTAAATGAGAGGAGGCTAAGGCATGTGTTAAACAAAACAAGAAATTTAAAAGAAAATGAATTATTAAATATCCTCACCGTGAGGACAAGGAAAGGAAAGTAAAATGAAAAAATTATTATCATTTTTATTGATTTTTACTATGCTGATAACATTTACAGCACCGGTTTATGCAGATGAAGCTCAAATAAATAAAATAGCTGAAGCTTTAACTGCTGATAACAGTAGCGAAAAAAATGAACAGGTAAACAAGGTTGCAGCAGGTAACAATGACATATCTTTGTCTAATGAAGATGCAAAGAAGGTGTATGATGAGTTTTATAATGATGTAAAGTATACAGAGAATAACGAAGAATGGGATAATGCTGTTTTTATACAATATAAATTGTTTGAATCGGATTATATTGAGTGGTTTGAAAAATATGTAAAAGGCGGTACAAAAGAAATTTTTCATCCTATGAGCCTATTTGACAAGTTTATATGGTCTGAATCATACCTCAGATTTGCTTGGGCTGTAAATGTAGGTAAATTTGACACCTACTATGGTAATGAAAAGAATTTTGAAACTCATATAACAAGTAATGTTGTAAATATAATGAAAAATGCAAAAGATTCAGAGAAAGCGGTGAAAGCATATCTTAAGCTTGCAAAGTGGCAGTATGAGTATGTAAGACAGAACGGTGGACCATTTAACTTTATTAATAACAGGACTTATTTTGAAGAGATAAGTACGGATGAAGATTCAAATACTGATAATGCTGTTTCATCATCTAAAACCTCTGAAGTGCCTGAAGTAAACGAGAAATCTGAAGTGCTTGACAGTAACGGCTTAAGTGAAAAGGATAAAAAAGAAATGGAAGAAGCTGCTAATGAACTGCTTAAAAGTGCTGATGATAAAACAAAGGAAGAGGTAAAGAAAAAGGGGATATGGGATGATTTCCTTACCGCACTCTCAGGGAATATAATTACAATTGTCATTATAATTGTACTGGCTGTTGCGCTTGCTATTGTTGTATGGAAGAGAAAGGCACTTGGTGTAGAAGATGATTCTAGTGACAGCGGCGTTGAGGACACACACAATAAATAAACATATAAGGAGGATTAACTCTTTGTACAATGGATGTTTTATAGTATTGAAAATTATAGGCTTGACAGATAAATGCCACATTTAAGTAGTACAATATAGCTGAGAAATAAGCTCGGGGGTAACACTTACCTCTTCCCTGAAACAGGGGGGTTAGAAATTGACTGTGTCAGCGAAAGGTGTTGCCGTTAGGGTTGCGGCAGGCCAAAGCGTGGGAGGTGTCAGAATTGACGAAAACACGTTAAGAACCCGATTTAAAGGGATGTTGATTAGTGAAAAAAATTATATGCCTTAGCTTATTGTAAATTACAATTTTATTGGCATTTCCAGTAAAGTCTGTATCTGTAGCAGGTAATCATTACATTTATGGTGATGGAAAGAAATCAGAATATAGTATAGGATTAGATTCTCCACACTTTGTTGGAGATGTTGAATATAAAAAAAGCTGGAAGGAGATGTTACTATAAGTAGTAACAAAGGACTTTGATGAAGCAAATATTATCACGGTGTGAGAGAGAAAACAAGTATGAGGTGTGGTATAGCTATATTTCTGAAAATAGTACTATCCGAGTAAATATAATATTTCTTTTTTTTTTTGGGGAAAAAGAAATACAGTTTATTCTACTTACTAACAGGGAAGGAGATTTGAGGGACACAGAATATTTAAATGAAGTAATTCAATTAGTGCATGATTTACCGATGGATTTTGAGGTAAAAACAGAATTTATTGCAGGGAATATAGATGACCTTGAGAATAAAATTGATGAATATAAAAAACAATATTTACGATAGGGGAGACTGGCTAAAACTACTATTACTTTCTCTAAAGAAATATCGAAAAAAGATATTTTGCAACCAATTTGCAAAAGTCTCTTGACAAATCTCTTAAAGAGTAGTATTTTATCCTTTGTAATATTGCGACTGAGTTGCAAAATCTTTATGTAAACTTATAAAAAGGAGAAGATATGAAGAAAAGAGTTATTATGCTTACAGCTTTGGCTGTGGCAGTATGCGGAATATTTGCAGGCTGCTCTAAGACTGGAACTGAGACTAAATCAAGTACAAAGTCAGTAACATCTGCTACAAGCAGTGTGGCTTCAAGTACAGCAAGTACCAAAAGTGAGGCCAAGACTGATGATGCCAAAAAGAAGTTCAGTGTAGTGTGTACCATTTTCCCGGAGTATGACTGGATTAGACAGCTGGTTGGAGATAAGAAGGACAATTACGAGATTACATACCTCTTAGATAAGGGTGTTGACCTTCATAGCTACCAGCCTACTGCTGAAGACATTGCAAAGATTGCTAACTGTGACCTCTTTGTATATGTAGGTGGTGAGTCTGACGGCTGGGTTAATGATGCGCTTAAAGAGAGCAAAAATGATAAGATGCAGGTGGTAAATCTTCTTGAAACCCTAGGTAAAAATGTAAAGCCTGAAGAAGTAGTGGAAGGTATGCAGGAAGAGGATGAGCATGACCACGACCATGATGACAAAGACCACGACCATGATGATAAAGACCATGATGACAAAGACCACGACCACGAAGATGCGGACCACGATCATGACCACGAAGAAGAGACAGAGTATGACGAGCATGTATGGCTTTCACTGAGAAACGCTACAGCTCTTGTAAATACTCTTGCAGAGAAGCTTCAGACTATAGATCCTGAGAACAAGGATTATTATGCGACGACAGCTGCTGATTATACAGCCAAGCTTGGAGATCTTGATTCAAGATATCTTGCAACCATTAAAAAGGCTAAGGTAAAGACAGTACTTTTTGGTGACAGATTCCCATTCCGTTATCTTGTGGATGATTATGGACTCAAGTACTACGCAGCCTTTGTAGGCTGTAGTGCAGAGACTGAGGCAAGCTTTGAGACAGTAGCCTTCCTTGCAAAAAAGACAGACGATCTTAAGCTAAAAAGTGTTCTTGTTATAGAGAATTCTGACCAGAAGATAGCAAAGAAGATAGTTGAGACTACTAAGGATAAAAGCCAGAATATAGTTGTACTTAACTCAATGCAGTCTATTACCAATGAAGATATAGCAAATGGTGCGACCTATCTTTCCATTATGGAGAGTAACTTAAAGGCTCTTGCGTCAGCACTTAAGTAGTAAGAAGACGCTGCTTAGGCTTGCGGTTATTACAAAGTATAGTGTATAGTTTTTAGGTGGGTGTCAAAATTGTTTGACACCCACATCATATTATAGATTTGGAGAAATAAAATGGCATTTATCACTTGTAAAAATCTTGAACTGGGCTATAAGGATCAGCTCGTAGCTACAGGCATCAATTTTACGGTTGAGAAGGGTGATTATTTATATGTAATAGGGGAAAACGGAGCAGGCAAATCCACCCTTATGAAGACTCTTTTGAGGCTGATGAAGCCGGTATCGGGAGAAATTACCTACGGTGATGGTCTTCTTCCCTATGAAATTGGCTATCTTCCGCAGCAAAGTCTTGCACAAAAGGACTTCCCTGCATCTGTCTGGGAAATTGTATTGTCAGGCAATCTTTCAAGGATAGGCAGCAGAGTATTTTACAGAAAAGAAGACAAGCTAAGGGCTGAGGAAAATCTTGACAGGCTTCATATTATGGACCTTAAGAAAAAATGCTACCGCAATCTTTCGGGTGGGCAACAGCAGAGGGTGCTGCTTGCGAGGGCACTGTGTGCGACAGATAAGCTGCTTCTGCTTGATGAGCCTGTGAGCGGTCTTGACCCAAAGGTGACAGCGGAGTTTTACGGACTTATAAGTGATTTAAATAAATCAGGAGTGACCATAATTATGGTTTCACATGACTTGGCAGCAATAGAGAATGAGGCAGGAAACGTTCTTCACATAGGAAGCCGTGGACAGCTTTTCTTTGGAAGTAAGAAGGATTATCTAAAAAGCGATGCCAGAGAAAGTCTCGGAGTATAGAAGGGAGAAATTATGGCAGAAATTTTAGAAAAATTGCAGTATTATCTTCAATTTCCATTTGTAATCTACGCATTTATAGTAGGAGTGCTTATAGCACTGTGTTCCTCGCTGCTAGGCGTAACCTTGGTTCTTAAAAGGTTTTCATACATAGGGGATGGACTTTCACACGTAGCCTTTGGTGCTATGGCAGTAGCAAGTGTCATAGGGCTTACGGATAAAATGATTATCATCCTTCCTGTCACAGTAATTACAGCTATCTTCCTCCTAAAGACAGGGCAGAACAGCTCCATAAAGGGAGATGCGGTTATAGCTATGCTTAGTGTAGGAGCCCTTGCAATAGGATACATGCTTATGAACATATTTAACACTAAGGGTAATGTGTCAGGAGATGTCTGTACTACCCTGTTTGGCTCAACCTCTATACTTACACTCAGTAAGGAAGAAGTTCTTATCTGTATAGTATTTTCCATACTTGTAATGGTCTTCTTCGTGTTATTTTACAACAGACTCTTTGCTGTGACCTTTGATGAGAATTTCTCAAAGGCAACAGGAGTGAAGACAGACAGGTATAATCTCCTTATAGCGATGATCATAGCTGTGATTATAGTGCTTGGGATGAATCTTGTAGGCTCACTTCTTATATCCGCACTTATTATCTTCCCTGCACTCTCTGCGATGAGACTTATAAAGAACTTCAAGGGAGTAGTTATTTTTTCAGCATCCTTATCTGTGGTTTGTGCGGTTATAGGAATGCTTATTTCGATATTGGCATCTACACCCGTAGGCTCAACCATAGTGGCCGCTGATATGGTGGCGTTTTTTATCTGTGTTATAATAGGGAAGATAAAAGGTTGATTTGCACACTTTTTAAACACAAAGTTATGCTTTAATTAGCTGAGGAGGTTTTTATTTATGAGAAAGAGAATATTAACACTGCTTGCCCTTAGCACAGTTATTACGGTGACAGCCTGTGGCAGCAATCAGGCCTCTACCAAGATGCAGCAGCAAAATACTGTGGAGAAGGCTATAAGCAATCAGATAAATAAGGAAATAGATGACCAGGTTAAGAAGCTTGAGGATGAAGAAAAGTCTGGAACAGGAGGCTCTGGTTCTTCCGGTTCGAGTACAGGAAGTCAGATAGTAACTCAAAATGGTCAGGTCTTAGGGGCGACCTCTGATTTTGAGGCAAAACTAAAAGAAGCCAGAGAGCAGAAGCCTGTTGACGGCATAGACTATGACCTTACGACAATGGGAAGTGATATGATATATGCTACGGTTTATCTTATGATGACTGACCCTGACCAGTTTGAAGGAAAGATGATTAAGATGAAGGGGCAGTACCTGTCTGCTTACTATGAGCCTAGAAAAGAGTATTACAACTATTGTTTTATCTCTGATGCTGCGGGGTGCTGTAGTCAAGGTATAGAGTTTGCTACAAAGGATAAGCTAAAGCAGAGGAACCTTCGTCCCGAGGACAATACAGATATAGAAGTCGTAGGCAAGTTTGAAACCTATATGGAAGACGGCAAGATGTACTGCCATCTGAAGGACTCTAAAATGACAATATTAAAAGATGATGGAAACTAAGAATGTGATGTGAGATACCTCTAGGGGTATCTCTTTTTTTATCGAGTAAAGTTGAAATAATTACTAGATATACTGGTTTTATCGACTATAGTCGAAATGATTACTGGTTTTTATGTTTTTATTTAGTATAGTCGAAACAATTGCAGGTTTTTTTGTTTTTATCGAGTATATTCGAAATAATTACTGATTTATATTTTTATCGAGTATAGTCGAAATAGATGTTGATTTTTATATTTTTATCGACTATAATCGAAATTGATGCTGAATTTATATTTTTATCGATTATAGTCGATAGAGGAGGTTGAGCGAGATGGAAAATAAGAACTATATCAGTCGAAAAAGGTATATAGATAAACTAAAGTTATTTATAGATAAGCCTGTAATCAAGGTGCTGACAGGGATGAGAAGAGTGGGAAAGTCTACTCTATTAACTATGATTAGGGACGAAATATTAAAAAATATACCAGATGAAAATAAGATTTATTTGAACTTTGAAAGTATTGAGCTTTTTAAGATTAACGAAGCAGGAAAACTAATAGAGTATTTAAAACCTTTGCTTAAAAAAGATGAGAGGCAGTATATTTTCTTTGATGAAATACAGCTTGTGAAGAATTGGGAACAGGTTGTAAATGGCTTAAGGCTCAATGATAACTACGATATATATATAACCGGTTCCAACTCTACACTTATTTCCGGAGACTTGGCAACATTGCTTGCGGGGAGGTATGTAGAGTTTGAAATACAGCCATTTACATTTGGAGAATTTAGGAAAGTATTTGAGAGATTGGGTTTATCCGACGATGAGTTATTTGTACATTTTGTAACCCTTGGAGGTATGCCGTTTTTAAGGTATTTTGATCTGGATGAAGCACCCAGCTTAAAATATCTTGCAGACGTATATAATACAGTATTAATGAAAGATGTTTTGCGTTATAACAATGTAAGGGATGTTGACCTTTTTGAGAGAATACTTGCCTATGTATTAGAGAACATAGGTAATACCTTTTCTGCAAACAGTATTAAAAATTATTTTAAGAATGAAAACAGAAAGGTATCCGTTGACACCATACTCAATTATCTGGAATATTGTAGAAGTGCATTCATAATAAAAAGGGTATCCAGGTATGATACAGTCGGGAAAAAGATACTTAGCGTTGACGAAAAGTATTATTTAACAGACCATGGTTTCAGGGCTGCAAAAGGCTTTTCTAACACAAGGAATATTGAAAGAACGCTGGAGAATATAGTTTGTATAGAGCTTATTTCAAGGGGATATACTCTAAAGATAGGAAAGGCTGGTGACAAAGAAATTGATTTCATAGCTGAAAAAGATGGCGAATTGTGCTATTTCCAGGTTTCTTATCTTATGGGGGATGAAGCCGCCAGAGACAGAGAATTTGGAATATATAAGAATATAAAAGATAACTTCCCTAAATATGTGATTTCAATGGATAAGGTGGATTTTAGCAGGGATGGCGTGACTCACAAAAATATAATTGATTTTTTGTTGGAGGATACAAATAAGTAAAAATACAATATGTATTGTAAAATATAATAGGTAATTATCGAGTATCTTCTCGAGAAGACAGTAAAATTAGCAGAGCAGTGTAACAAATTTGCTATATTGCTAAAAAAATAAATAATTACTTGACAAAATTGTTTTAAAGTGTTATTCTCAAATTGAGAATAGTAATCGATGCGAGACTATTATATTCAAGGAAAATAGTGAGGTGATAAAATGGATTTTTCAAACGGAGAACTTACAGTAATGGAAATGCTGTGGAAGGGAGAATGTCTGGATGAAAACGGAGAGATTCAGGCATTAGAATTATCTAAGTTATTAAATGAACAATATGGCTTCGGTAAGACTTCCTGCTACACATTTTTTGGAAGGCTGCTTGAAAAGGGGGCAATAACAAGGAGGTATCCGAAGTACACCATAAAACCACTTATTTCAAGAGAGGACGCACTTAGAAAGCAGCAGCAGGAAGTGATAGAGAGATTATTTAAAGGTTCGATTATAAATGTTTGTCAGGCGTTTTTCAGTGAGAAAAAAGTAAGTAAAAAAGAGCTGGAAGAAATGAAAAAATTAATCGACAGTTTTGATGAAGAGGAATAATATGGTTAATTTGATTCTGTCTACGGCCTTAAACAGGAGTATAAAGAGCATTTTCATACTTGCAATTATACTTTTTATAAGGAAAATGCTTAACATAAAAAGCATTAGATGGGCAAATATTATCTTATGGATGGTATTTTTTGTGTACCTGCTGTTTCCGTGCTCAATTTTAATTACAGTTACAGATTTTGGAAAGTGTGAATGGCCGCAGGATTTATTACAGTCAATGTCTGTTATAAGCGGACACATAAAGAAAATTGAAAAAGAGGCAGGTTATATATTATCTCCAATTAACCAGATGTTTGTTACCGGACTGGTTCTTATATATGTAGTAGTACAGATAATAAAAAGAAACAGGACAATGAGAGACTCTGTAATAATCGAAAGAGGCAGCAAAGCGGATGAGTATTTAAGCTTATTTAATCTAAGAAGGAAAGTAGATATTTTCATAAATGATAAAATAGCAAGTCCGGTTACTTATGGGATAATTCACCCTAAGATAGTGCTGCAAAGTTATATATTTGAAGATGATGAACTGTTAAAGTATGTGCTTATCCACGAGCTGACACATATTAAGAAATTTGACATAGCTTTCAGCCATTTGAAAAATTTGATTATGTGTATAAATTGGTATAACCCATTTATATTAGGAGCTGCAAAATACATTGAAGATGATATTGAAATACTGTGTGACAAACTGGTTATAAAAAGGGCTGGTGATACCAGAGAACACAGAAAAGAGTATAGCATGGCAATGTTGAAGCTGACCGAACGAAATGAAAACAGCAGATTTGTATTAAAACTGCACCCTACAAAAGAAAGGATAATAGTTATGAAAAAATGGAGAAGAACAGTATTGGGAATAGTTGCTTTTGCAGTAGCTGTCGGAGCGTCGATGACATCATTTGTAAAAGTCAGGGCAATTGAAACAAATCAGGTAGTAGCAAACGTAGAGTCTTCCTACACTCCTATAAACAAAGATAATAGGGTAGAGGAAATCATTGAAAAAGAATATATAGAATTAGTGGAAAATCAGGAGGAAATAGTACCATATATTGCTGATATAAATGGAAAAGAGACTTTAGAAGAATTAAGCCACAAAAAATATAAATTTGACATGTCATCATGGACAAGTGCCAATCATGATGGGTTTACAGTAAAAATGAGTAATATGTCATCAAAAGGCAATATAGATTATGAAATAATTATAAAAGAAAATGGCAATTTAATTTATAAAAACAGATTTGAAAAAGAGGCTACATTAAATGTCAAAGCTCAGGATGGAAGCAGCTATGAGGTTATTATAGATAATAACTCAGTAAATACATTGAAGTATAATATCAAGATAAAAAGTTATATAAGGTAACTTTTGGGAAGGAGGCTATCTATGAAAAGTATAAATCCAATGAGGTATAAGAACGGAGATTGAAAATTAATCAAAATTCTCATACGCTATATGAAATGTTATTAAATTTATGCCTTAAAAAATACGTTTTAATGGCGTTAGCTTTCTATAGGGCTTATTGCTGTTACTGTTTATTACGGCAACAGCAAGCAGGTTTATATTTGCCATGGTATTAAGGGTTGTAAACGATGTATTAGTAGTAGTCAACATTTTTTTGTTATATTGATTTGCACATGACTATTTTGTAAAAAAGGAGGTTTCTATGAAAAGATTATTGATAAGTACTATTTTATCTATATTGATAATGCTTAATTCTGTAATGCCGACAATGGCCAATACAACTACTGTAAATGATAACACAATTGTTTCTTTATCAAGCTCAAATCATATGGAAATTTCTGTTATTTCAACTAATGGATATCGAGCAGCAAGGGGTGGAGAAATATTTCTTATTAAACACTATGATAATGGTAATGTCATTCAAACGGTACAGGGGACAATAGGTGGTGATCAAATTTTATCTACATCATATGAAAATGGTAGAGTAAAAAGCAAAAAAGTGATCAATGTATCAGACAGAATACAAAAAGTAAATAATGCAGATATTGTCCTTGGAAGTAGTGCAAGAGCTGTTACAAATTCTTGGGGTGTTTTGGGACATATAATATACAACAAGGAATATGGCAGCAATGTGGAACAAAAAGTTGCTGTGCATAGTAAACTTATAAAAGATGATAACGAAGGATATATAATTAATGGTGCTCTTAAAGATTCTATATCCGATATAACTGGATTAGTGTTGTCTGTTATGGGAATATTCCTTCCAGGTGCTTCTGTTGCCGCTCAAATTGCAAAGGCGATAGTATTACATTACGGTGGGAAAATTATTGGTGATGCAATAGGAGTGAACTTTACTGAAAATGTATCTGTAAGAGCAAAATATTATACTTTAAGAGGATATCATATAGCATCTAATTATTATACCGCTGGATTCGATGGAGTAGAAAGGCACGTGAAAACTGTTTCAAGTAAAGCCTATAACAAGTGGCTGTATGAAGGATTTACACCACATACTTGGAAAGATGGTGATCACCTGGCATCAAATATCTGGACAGCAATTTTTGGAAGAGCTTTTCCTTATGTAAAGGAATATCGTTAGTTTTAGAAAAATTAAAAAGGTGTGTGATATTATAATGAATATGAAAAAAAAGTCATTTATCAAATCTGTTCGGATCTCATGGATTTTATATATCATAGACATACTTTATTTTCTAATAGCAGCTGAATTTTTTTCGAAATATGGAACAGTAGGACTGTTACTAATGGCGGGAATTGGATTGTTTTTTATTATGGGAACATTAATATTTATGTTTAAAAACTGTAGATGCCCTCATTGTGGTAAGTATATAGTCTACTGGAGTGATGGTCGTTGTCCGTTCTGCCAAAGACCACTTGATTGAAATTTTTCTATATCATATGTCTGAGTATAGTGATAAAGACAAAAGAAAGACTGATAGCAATTATTTTTTTTAATACTTCAGTCTATTTTGAAATTTACTGTGACTACTGAATAGAGTAGATAAAGACTGCTGGTTTTAGTTCTATACTGGTTACAGGGGCAAGGCAGGTGGGCAAGACCGCAATGCTTAAGTGCCTTGCCGAGGGAACATACAGAATTTAAGTCAAAAAAGTGATGGAAATTTCCAAATAGAGATTTCCATCACTTTTTATAATTATACAACTCTCAACTTAAATTTCATTAGCTCTTTTTCATCATCTACAGGAATCTTCGCAATATCAGCACCAAGTTCCTGTAGTTTTTCTCCAAAGATGTGTATTTTCCGTAAGGAAGCAGAACACAAAAATTGAACATAAATGGTTCTAATAGGTTCAAAATAATGGTTTTTTACAAAAAAAGAGATATAGTCCCATTTTCAACACTTAGAAAAGAATAAAGTGGCGTTAAGCTTTGTATATACAGGGTTTGTGCCACTTTTTATATATAAAAAAACGTTGTATGGAAATGCTGCTTCAAATAAAATTTGATGTTTTTATTGTGTTTTCTACTGCAAAAAATATGCAATAATTATCAAGTATATTCTTAAGAAGACTGTAAAATTAGTAAAGTTGTATAACAAATTTGCTATATTATTAAAAAAATAAATAATTACTTGACAAAATTGATTTAAAGTGCTAATTTCGAGTTGAGAATAATAAGCAAAAGGTAACTTTTGGGAAGGAGGCTATTTATGAAAAGTATAATTCCAATGACGTATAAGAACACAGATGAATACAGTTTGAATAATGTTTCAAAAAATTTTAGAATAACTAAAAGAAAAGTATTCTATCTCCTGCTTATACTTTCTTTGCTAATGTTATTGATAGGAGTAATCCTTCCTGGCAAAATAGTAGATTCGGGTATTTTTTCCATTACATTAGGTGATTATACATTTGACCTTAGAGCTAGATTACTGACAGGGGCCTTTGGTTTATGGGCATGGATAATAATATATGGCTTTTTTATAAAAAAGAAGCCTTTGGAATGGGTAATCATGATTGTTTTGTTTATACCCCACTTAATATTAATTTTAGTTATGAAAGAGTATTCTCATGGTATAGGGTTTATGTTGAGGATGTACTTGGGGATTCTTAGCTTTTGGAGTATAGTAATAAGAGGTTAATGTCAATGGAGAGTTAAAAACGATCAGATAATTTTGTAAACGAATGGAGTAAAAATGAGAAATATCAATACAATTTGGTAGTAAAATGGGGATTGAAATAAATTCAAATAATTACAATTTTGTGAAGAAATATCATTATCGGATATAGCAAGATTGAACTGATAATAGTATCAAAAATGGAATAAAGATAAGGCTAATTGGCTCAAAGCCGGTTAGCCTTTTCTTTGTCATGAATTCGTGAAGTTAATATCTAACTTTTATGAAAATGCCTGCAATACTGCGACTTATTAAAGGCTTTGTATTTTATAAAAAAACAAAATGTATTGTAAAATGTAATACATTATTGTATAATTAAATAAGGGGGGGGTATACGATGATATTTGAGTGGGATGATAGAAAAGAACAGATAAATATATCTAAGCATGGAATTGATTTTAGTACAGCCGCTCTTGTTTTCGGTGATGATAATCGTATTGAAAAATATGATGATTTACATTCTATAAGTGAAGATAGATATATTACCATCGGAGAAATAAATGGAATAGCTGTCATAGTTGTTGTAGTTTATACAGAGAGAGAAGATTCTATTAGAATTATATCTGCAAGATTAGCTACAAAGATTGAAAAGGAGGCATATTATAATGGTTAAAAATATTGATGTTAAAAGTAAGCCGACTCCAGAGCAGATACAGATGCTTGAAAATGCAAAAAAAATTGCAATCTCAAAAGATGATGAGTATCCGGAATTTACCAAGGAAGAATTGTCAAAATTTAAGAAGATTTCTGAGGAAAAGAAAATTGACAGGCAAAAACAGATAGTGACCTTACGACTGTCAGGTAAGGCTTTGAAAAAGGCTAAATCTTTAGGGAAGGGATACACATCAATTCTTAGCAGAATTATTGAGGGAGCATTAGAAGATCCTGAAATAATTAAACATTACATTTAATTTCCATTTGATTAATTGATTTTTTGTGATAAGATGTAGAAGTAAAAATTAACCCAAAAGGAGAATGAGAAAATGAATGATTTTGTTCTGGTTTTTATCAAGCTTATGATAGGATTTCTATCTGCAATAGCCGTTATCAATTTTACAGGTAAGGGCAACCTTGCACCAAATTCTGCCAGTGACCAGATACAGAACTATGTCCTTGGTGGAATTGTCGGTGGTGTGATATATAACAAGAATATAGGTATATTTGAGTGTCTCCTTGTTATGTTTGCCTGGTTCCTGCTTGTGACAGGATTTAGGCTATTAAAAAAGCATAATGTTAGAGTTAAACAGATTATAGACGGTAAAGCACTTATTATTATAAATAATGGTAAGGTAGATATTGAGAATTGCAAGAAAGCAGGACTATCAGCACATGATGTGGCATTTAAGCTAAGAGCGCAGAATGTATATTCAGTTAAAAAGGTTAAAAGAGCTGTAGTCGAGCAAGACGGTAAGATTATTATAGTGCTTGATGGAGAAGAAAATCCTAAGTTCCCTATAATCACTGATGGACATCTTCAGACAGATATCCTTGAAGTAATCGGAAAAGACGAAGACTGGATCAAAGAAAAAATGAGAGAGAAGGGCTTTGAGGAATATAATCAGATTTTCCTTGGAGAATATGTGGACGGCAAGGCTATATTTGTGTCTTATGAATAGAACTGCTTGAACTCTACCTCCCAAGTACAGCTGTAGCAATCTTGTATTAATTGGTGTCAAATACTTTTGACACCCACATCATATCATATAAGCAGACTTATTTGAGAAGTCTGAAAGTTAAGAATAAGTAGAGGAGATATTGTGGGGATGGAAGCAATTACAAAGTTAATCTGGCTTAGCTCTATGGCTAAGGTGTTTCACGATGAAGAACCTGTGGAAAGCATAGAGGGCGAATGTCCCTCTTTTTTTGCAAATGAGGTCTTTAGTATTCAACTGGGCATAAAATCGACAGATGAGAGCGACAATGACCTGGCTGAAATCGAGATAGGCGGCTTACTTGCACCATTTACAAGACTTAGAGAGGTAGTGGCTGTTCCTGTAAGGTACGCAGGAAAGGCTAGGCATACAGGGGAATATCTAAGAAAGGCACCAGGGCTTTTCCCTGATTTACTAAAAGATATTAAAGACGGTAAGCTAAGGCTTGCAAGCGGCTACTGGCAGGCACTTCATTTTACCATTGATTTTAAAAATGCCGATAAAGCTATGCTTATGTTTGGTAAAAATAATCTCATCGTTACCATTAAAACAGAAGAAAATGAATATAAAAAAGAAATAGAGCTTGAGGTGTTAAGTGAGGAGCTTCCAAGGCTTAGCATTTATCATACTGAGTGGTTTCACACCGACTGTCTTGCAGATTACTACGGGGTAGAGAGCCTTTCAGAAAGACACTGGGAGATAATGGCTAATTTTATAAGACATTACGGAAAGTCAGGAATGAATACCATACTTGTACCGACTTTTACACCGCCACTTGATACCGAAGTAGGTGGAGAGCGGACTACGGTGCAGTTGGTTGAGGTTCATAAAAACGGCTCATCCTATAGCTTTAACTTTGATAAGGTAAAGAGATTTATTGATATCTGCCTTGAAAGTGGCATAGAATACTTTGAAATAGCCCATCTTTTTACCCAGTGGGGCGCAAATGCCGCACCTAAGATACTTGCAAATGTGGACGGAGAAGTAAAGAAAATATTTGGTTGGGAAACAGACTCGGAAGGAGAGGAGTATATGACCTTTCTTTCATCCTATCTTCCGGCCCTTACTAAAAAGCTTGATGAATGGGGACTAAAGGGAAGGGTGTTCTTTCATCTCTCAGATGAGCCTGATGATAACTGCATAGAAAAGTATAGCAGTCTAAGGAAAAAGATTGCTCCTTTTTTAAGTGACTATCCTATACTTGATGCTGTTTCAAGGTATAGCTTCGTTGAAAGAGGGATAGTTGACAGACCTGTGCCTGGCAATAATCATCTGGAACCATTCTTAGAAAATAAAGTTAAGGGGCTTTGGACTTACTATTGCTGTGCTCAGGGTGATAAGGTTCCGAACAGGTTTATGTCCATGCCGTCAGCCAGAAACAGGATAATGGGAATCCTCATTTACTATTTCGATATAAAGGGCTTCCTGCACTGGGGATATAATTTTTACAATTCTCAGTATTCCCTAGAACATATCAATCCCTATGCAGTTACAGATGCGGGTGGAGCTTTTCAGGCGGGTGACCCCTTCCTTGTATATCCGGGAAGAGGTGGAGAGCCTGAGGATTCATTAAGGATGATGGCCTTAAATGAGGGCTTTCAGGACTACAGGGCACTTGTAAAATATGAAGAAAAGGTCGGTAGAGCAGAAGTGATAGCCCTAATTGAGAGGCTTTATGGTGGGAAGCTGTCTATGGAAAACTATCCTACAAGCTTTAACTATATAGAAGATTTAAGAAAAACAATAAATCAAAATTTTCCACTTTAAATACTAAAAAAGTCCATTGTGTATAAATAAAAATCCATTTAAACTGTTACTGATACAGCTTGAGTGGATTTTTTATGTGATATACATATAAGGCAGGGCAGCCTGTCTTAGGGTACCACACATCTCAAAGTGTGTG
The DNA here is from genome assembly GCF_057250765.1 of Catonella sp. Taxonomy (NCBI): domain Bacteria; kingdom Bacillati; phylum Bacillota; class Clostridia; order Lachnospirales; family Lachnospiraceae; genus Catonella; species Catonella sp. The sequence goes on along the minus strand of NZ_DBHIEC010000024.1, from coordinate 25,627 downwards.
GTAAGAAGGAATATAAGAGAGAGGTATGCACATGGCTCACGAACTTAGATTTAACGAAGATGGCAATATAAAGATAATGCAGCTAACTGACCTGCATTTTACCAATGATGATGAGGCAGACCATAAGACGGTAGAGCTCGTAAGGCAGGCGCTTAGAGATGAAAAGCCTGACTTTGTTATAGTTACGGGAGATATGGTATACGGCGAGCATAATCTAGAATTTCTGCCTAAGGTTTTCGCCCCTCTCACTGAGGGAGACTGCCCTTGGACCTTTGTATTTGGCAATCACGACTCTGAATGGGGACATAGTAGGAAGGAACTACTTGAAGCAGGAATGAAGCTTAAAGGCTGCGTAGTCTGTCATGACGAGGCTTCTGTAGATGGAGTAGGTAATCACGTAATAGAAATCAAGAATAAAAACAATGAAACCAAGTGGGCTATATTTGCTATTGATTCAGGCGATTATTTCCCTTGTGAAAAGATAGGCGGCTACGCCTGCATCACAAGAAATCAAATTGACTGGTATCAGGCAAAGATTCGTGAGCTTGAAAGTAGTCATAAGGACTTCTCAGCCCTTGCCTTTCAGCATATAGCTGTGCCTGAGCATCAGGAAGTATTCAAATATGAGAAATGCTATGGAGTAAAAAGAGAAGGAAGCGGGGCACCAAGGTTAAATTCAGGCTTCTTCTACGCCTTAATTGAGGCAGGACATACAAAGGGGCTTTTCGTAGGACATGACCATGCCAATGATTATTACGGCAATCTCTACGGCATTACCCTTGGTTACGGAAGAGCAGGAGGCTATGGCACCTACGGCGCACCTGACCACATGAAGGGAGCAAGGCTATTTGTATTAAATGAAAATAATACAGAGAGTTTTGAAACCTATGTCTACCTTGAAAATGGCACAGTGATTAAAGAACCTTGGTGTTACGAGCCATTGTGCAGAAGAGATGAGGCTTAATATGGAAGGTATAAAACTTGTTACATTTAATATCCGCTGTGATTATGAGCAGGATGGAATCAATAATTTCGCTTTCAGAAAGCCTATGATAGTAGAAAAGATAAGCTCTGAAAAGCCTGATATAATCTGCTTTCAGGAGGTTCTTCCACACGTTGCAGTATGGATTAAGGAAACCTTATCTGACTACTATGTAGTAGGTTGTGGGAGAAGTGAGGACTTTACGGATGAGCAGGAGAGTATTGCCTTTAAGAAAGATAGGTTCAATCTTGTAAGTATGGAGACTTATTGGATGTCGGAAACTCCTTATGTGCCTGCAAGCAGGTATAAAAAACAGAGTACCTGTCCTAGGGTTACTACAGAAGTAGTCTTGTATGACTTGACTGAAAAGAAGATGTTTAGACTGCTTAATACCCACCTTGACCACGAAGGAAGCGAAGCAAGACTCTTGGGGCTTAATCAGTTATTAGGAAAGATTGAGGCAGAAAAAGCCTTCTCCAACATACCTGTGATTATTACAGGAGACTTTAACGCGGAGCCTGACTCTGGTGAAATGAAGTCTATAATCACATCCGGTAAGTATCAGGATTTAACAAAGGATATTGACTTTACCTTCCACGACTACGGGAAAGAAAAGGAAAAGATAGACTATATATTTACTACCAAGGATATTTTTTGCAAGAGTATTGAAAAATGGGCAGAGGAAAGGGACGGAGTTTTTTTATCCGACCATTATCCTATACAGGCTGTAATATATCTAAGTGAAGGAGGTAACCATGGATAATAAGGCTGTAAAGCTAAACAAAAAAAGTCTGAAAAGCAAGCTCCTTCATTATTGGCCACTTTATGTAATGCTCTTACCTGCAATAATATATTATATATTAATCTGTTATGTGCCAATGGCAGGCAATGTACTGGCATTTAAGGAATATTCCTTTAAGAAGGGAATCTGGGGCAGCGATTTTGTAGGGCTTAGGTATTTTGAATCATTTTTTAAGAGCTATGATGCCTTGAGGCTGATTAAAAATACTCTGACTGTAGGATTTATCAAGTGTATTCTTGAGTTTCCATTTGCCATCATCCTTGCTCTTCTTCTAAATGAGCTTAGGAACTTGAAGTTTAAGAAGGCGAGTCAGACCATTACTTATTTGCCTCACTTCCTCTCAAGCGTAATCATAGTTACTATGATTCAGCGATTGCTCGCACCTAACAATGGTGTAATCAATCAGATTATAGCAGGACTTGGAGGAGATGGAAGTACCTTCTTCCTTATGGATGCAAAGTATTTCCTTGGAATTCTCTTCTCGATGGACCTGTGGAGAAATATAGGCTGGGATTCCATTATCTATCTGGCTGCGATAAGCAGTGTGGACACCTCACTTTATGAGGCGGCTCAGATGGATGGCTGTGGCAAGCTAAAGAGGATGTGGCATATAACACTTCCGGGCATTAGAGGAACCATAGGTCTTCTTTTCATTATGGGAGTGGGAGGTCTTCTCTCATCAGGCTTTGAACAGATATATCTGCTTAGAACACCCGGGAATATGCAGCTTGCGGACACCCTTGATACCTACGTGGTAAGAGTAGGTTTGCAGGGAGGTCAGTTTGGATATGCAACTGCTATAGGACTTATTCAAGGTCTTGTAGGTCTTGTCCTTGTGATAGGAACCAACAAGATATGTAAGAAGCTAACAGAGGTCAGTCTTTGGTAATGTATTCTCCCTGATTATTGCTATATAACAAAATGAAGGTGATACGAGTGTCAAAAGTATAAAATTCGATTAGGAACTGCCTGTAAGAGAAACTTTAGCAATTTTGTATCAGATAAGTTAGTTTTGGGAATGACAGGGAATAAAAACATACATAAAAAGAAAGGGGTAGTAGTTTATGAAAACAAAAAATCTCAAAAAGGTGCTTTCACTTGCACTGCTTGGCAGCATGATGGTGAGTATGCTCGGTGCCTGTGGTAATTCTTCAGGTAATAGTGGAAGCAGTGCAGGGAAGGCAAGTACTGCATCAACAGGAAAGTCATCCGCGGCGTCTACAGCAGATGGTAAGCCATCTACCTGGATAGCAGACAGAACAATCAACATCCAGGCATACGTAGATGACATCGGCTACAGTCTTCCAAAGGACTTTAACAACACACCTGTGATGCAGGAGCTTACAAAGCGTACGGGAATCAAGTTAAACATCCAGTATACACCTGGAGACAGTGATGCTAAGGTACTTGCGTCACAGCTTGCGGCAGGAACCATTCCTGATGTAATCATTTCCTATCTGGATGACTCCACAAGACCGGAGTTCCCACTCCTCTTAAAGGCAGCGAAAGAGGGAATGTTTGCTGATGTTTCAGCTATGATGAAGGACTCTCAGGTTTATAAGAAATACTATGAAGAGGGCTATCTTCCTAGGGACAGCTACAAGAACATAGTATTCAGAGAGGAGTTTGGAGATGCAGTTTACCTTCTTCCAATGAAGATTGAAGAAGTAGATCGTTCTGCCCAGTACATTCCTGAGGATGCCTATCTTGGAGGACCTTATATTCAGAAGTCAATTATAGACAAGTTAGGAATCGATCCTACTTCAATCAGAACTTCAGAGGATTTCTACAACCTTCTTGTGAAGATTAAGAAGGGCGGATTTAAGGATGACAACGGAAATGATGTATGGCCTTTAGGACCTAAATACTGGGGCGGCTCCTATGATTCACTTGCCTTTAATATAGGTGAGCTGAACTGGGGAGTAAGCGGTAAGGGCTCTCTTGGTGGATACAACATAGATAAAAAAGACGGCAAGATTAAGCATGAGGCGGAGACAGACTATGTATATGACAAGATTAACTATGTAAGAAAGCTTATCAAAGAAGGACTTATGAATCCTGAGTATTTTACAATGGATCAGACTCGTGCGGAAGAAGTAAGCAAGAGCCACAACTCTGCTATAATCGCAGATGTACACAACTATGAGAACATTATTTTCCAGACAAATGACTGGGTTCCTTTAGGACCTCTTAACAATGTATCAGGAGATAATAAGGGAGTGGTTTCAGGCAAGACACAGCGTGGCTGCTGGGCTATATCTTCACAGGCTGAGAAGCCTGAAGAAATCTTTAAGTTCTTTGATTATTTATCTACCTATGAAGGACAGCTTTTAGCTGAGTACGGAGTGGAAGGCTTATCATATAACTTAAAGGACGGAAAGCCTGTTATCACAGAGGAAGTTTCAAAGAAGCTTAATGATGGTGATGTAGATTGGCTTATCAACAGTGTTGGTGCTGCTTTTGGCGGTACTGCAAACTACTTCTTTGAGTTTATGCTTACCAATGTAAACCACATCGACAATTTCGGTGAGTCAAGACCGGGCTCAGGAAGCGGCTCAGCATTTAAGAGAAGTGTGGAGATAGCTAAGGAGTATCCTCGTGAATACAAGGTTGTACCGGGACTTAAGGCTACAGCATACTTAACTTCAACAGGACTTGAAGATGTAAAGGCTCAGATGGATTTACTTAACTATCAGGAAACTCTTATCCAGGCATTCTTTGCAAAGGATGACGCTGAGGTTAAGTCCATAATAGAAGCTTTTAGAAATCAGCTTCAGTCAGCAGGAAATGACCAGTTTAAGGCTAAACTTGAAGAACTTTACAAAGAAGATCCACAGTCAATTCAGTTCTATTAGATTATAGTTAAAAGGAGCAGGTATAGTTATGGAAGCAACTGACAGAATAATTACACCAAAGAAAAATAAAATAAAACAAAGCTTGGGAGACAGAATAATACAGGGCTTTATTATACTTGTAATACTCGCACTCTGCCTTGTGATTATTTTGCCTTGCATAAATGTACTTGCTCTTTCATTAAATGACGGTGCTGATGCGGCAAAGGGAGGGGTATATTTCTTCCCTAGAGTATTTACACTTGAGAACTTTAAGCAGGTATTTAGTGACGGAAGCATAATGAGGGCTTACAAATACACTATATTAAGAGTGGTTATAGGAACGCTTCTAACCCTCATAGTTACTTCACTTGCGGCATTTGCACTTAAGGAAAAAGACCTTCCCGGTGTAAAGGTTATAACCATCTTAATTACCTTTACCATGCTTTTTGGCGGAGGAATGATTCCTACCTATGTTCAGTACAAGAATCTTCATTTGATTAACAATTTTTGGGTTTATGTAGTACCAAGTCTTGTCAGCGTGACCTATCTGCTTATGATGAGAGCTTATTTTGAAGGAATTCCTGCCAGTCTTGAAGAGTCTGCAAAGCTTGACGGCTGTGGATATTTTGGGATATATGGAAGGATAATACTTCCTCTCTCCAAGCCTGTAATTGCGGTTATTGGCCTCTATACAGCAGTAAACCATTGGAATGACTGGTTTTCAGGTGCATTTTACATGACAAGCAATGAGAAATGGCCGGTACAGACGGTGCTTCAGCAGATGCTCGCAAGGGCTATGTCAGCATCACAAAAGGATATAACAAGTGTGGCACAGGCTCTGGTACAGGGGGCAAGTACAGTTACTTCCGACTCCCTTAAGATGGCTGCCGTAGTGATAACCACAGTACCTATTCTTCTCATTTATCCGTTTGTTCAAAAGTACTTTGCAAGCGGCATAATGATAGGAGCAGTTAAAGGTTGATAAGAAAGTGATATTTAGGATTGTGTAAATGATGATGCAATCTGTAATAGGTGGGTGTCAAATGTATTTGGCACCCTTATCATTTAGTAGAAACGCTGCAGAATAGTATAATGATACAATTGTCAAAAGCATAAAAATCTCTCCGAGGGATGCATAGCTCGCGGCAGAGAAATTTGCCTTAAGGCACCGCTCGCGCGCGAAGTGTGTGCGAGCACAAACTTTTTTATCTTTTGAATTGTTGTTAATTTAAGGAAAAATATATGAAAAAATGGGATGTATATGTTTACGGTGATGTGAACATCGATGAGATTATAAAAGAAGCGAGTGAAATCCCTCCTTATGGGCAGGAATGGGAAGTTGAGACTATTAAGACCTGCATAGGAGGAGGAGCAGCACTCTTTGCCCTGGGGCTTGGTAAACTTGGTCTTAAGGCTGCATTCAAGGGCAGTGTGGGTGATGATTTATACGGAGACTACATCAAAAATACATTCAAAAAACATGGTGTAGATATATCGTTGCTTTCAACGGAAACAGAGAAAAACACAGGTATATCACTTAGTTTTACAAATAAAAATGACAGATCTTTCCTCACTTACAGAGGAACTAATGATAATATAGATATTGGACATATTAAGACAAAAGAGGTGGAGCTTGCAAGACACATCCACATTACCGGCTATATGGGAAGTAAGAACCATGAAGCCTATCTAAGCCTTATAAGAAAGATAAAGGAGGAGACCTCTGCGACCATCTCCTTTGATGTGGGCTGGGATGACAGCGGAGAATGGAATAAGGAGATATACGATATCTTCCCGTATCTGGATGTGCTTTTTATGAATGAAACAGAGGCCATTCATTACAGCAGGAAGTCTACTGCAGTAGAAGCGGCTGAGGATTTTGCAAAGTTTTCCAAGGTTGCAGCTATAAAGCTTGGCTCAAAAGGCTCTATTGCCGTATCAGAGGGGCTAACCTATGAAGATAAGGGATTTAAGGTAGAGGCCATAGATACAACTGGGGCGGGCGACTCATTTAACGCCGGCTTTATCTATGGATACCTTGTAAAAGGAGATATAGGTCTGGCACTTAGATATGGAAATGGCTGTGGGGCCCTTTCTTGTACAGGGCTTGGAGGGAATACAGCATTTCCTGATTTGACGACATTAAATGAATTTATTGAAAAGAGGTAGAATATGAAGATAGCAGTAATTGGAGGAGCGGGAGTAAGAACGGTAATATTTATCAACGGACTATTAAAAAGATATAAAGATTTGCATATTGAGGAAGTTGTGTTATATGATATAGATTACAAGAAGCTTGGTATTATAGAAAAACTCTGTAATCAGGTCATAAGACGAGAGAATAAGGACTTAAAGCTATCTGTATGTGAAGATGTAAAGGAGGCCATAAAAGGAGCTGACTACATTGTTACTACTCTTAGGGTGGGAGGAGACCATTCAAGAGTAATAGATGAAACTGTAGCCCTAAAGGATGGTGTAATAGGTCAGGAGACTACAGGTGTAGGCGGATTTTCAATGGCGGTTAGGACAATCCCTGTCCTCCTTGACTACTGCAAGCTTATAAAGGAATATGCACCAAATGCCATTATCTTTAACTTTACCAACCCTTCAGGTCTTGTAACTCAGGCACTTAAAAAAGCAGGTTATAAGAATGTAATAGGTATCTGTGACGCACCTAGCAGTTGTAAGTTCAGGATGGCGGCAAAGCTTGGAGTAGATGAAAAAGACCTCTATGTGGAGTTTTACGGACTGAATCATTTATCATGGATTAGAAGCGTAAAGAATAAGGGAAAAGAAATCTTACCTGACTTACTTAAGGATGATGAGTTCCTAAGTGAAGTGGAAGAGTTTAAGATGTTTGACAAAGATTTACTTAGAGACTTAGGCCTCCTTCCAAATGAATATCTGTATTATTATTATCACAGGGAAAAGGCACTTGCCAATATGTTAAAGTCAGAGGCGGCAAGGGGAAAGAGCATTGAAAATATAAACCTTGCTATGATGAAAGAACTTGATATAATGGATGCAGATACTGAAGCTGAAGAAATGCTTCAGACCTTTCTTTACTATATGCAGCTTAGGGAAAATTCTTATATGTCTGCTGAAACAGGTGGGGAGAATAGGCCTATGCTCCCTAAGGGAGAGCTTGAAGTACCGGACGGCATGGGATATGCGGGAGTTATGCTTGACTGTATAGAGGGCCTGCAGTCCGAAGAGGGAAGGTACCTTGTACTGTCTGTGGAGAACAACGGCAGCATACCCGAACTAAGGGATGAGGATGTGGTAGAGGTCACCTGCAAGGTATCAAAGAATGGCATCGAGCCTGTGAAGGTAAGTGATGTGCCTGAGGACTGCATGATTTTAATAAGGCTTATAAAGAACTATGAGAATCTTGTAGTAAAGGCAATAGAGGAAGATTCAAGAGAAACTGCCATAAGAGCGCTTATGCAGCATCCTCTCATTAGTTCTTACTCACTTGCAAAGAAGCTATTAGAGGATTATGAAACAGCATACGATAAAAAAATGTTTAACTAAGGAGGAAGCTTATGCCTTTTGATTTTAAGCATCAGGAAAGAATACACAATCTGCTCGAGGAAATAGGAGAGAACAGATATAGAAACCTTGTGCCTATTGAAGAATTTGACTGGTACGAGGATGACGGAGTTGTAGGTGGCAGAACTCCTAAGGGTGATTCTGTAAAGGTAGGTCAGGGGTTCAGGTCAAAGGGTTATGATAAATACAACTGGCTTTGCACCAAGATAAGCATACCTGAGTCCTTTGGAGATGAAAATATACTTGGCATTTTTGACTTTGGCGTTCCTATGGGTACAGGCAATAACAGCAACTTTGAGAGCCTTTTATATGTAAATGGCAAGCCTTATCAGGGAGTTGACGGCAATCATAAAGAGGTTTTCTTTAATATAAAAGAAACAGGAAGAGAGCTTGAATTAAGCTTTAGAATCTGGTCAGGACTTAACGGTGGCGGCAGGCCTCGTGAGATGACCATGTCCATTGACAGGGCAGAGTTTTGTGTGCTTGATACGGCAGCAGATGATTTCTACTACCTTGCTATGGCGACACTTGAGACACACGAACTCCTTGATGAAAATAATGAGTATAAGTCTTATATCTTAAATCAGCTGGTAGAGGCCTTCAGACTTGTTGACTTTACCAATAATAAGAGTGAGGCCTATTATAAGAGTTTGCAGACTGCCCTTGACTACCTTAGGGATAAGTTTAAGGGACAGGGGAAACCGGGAGTAAATGTGACCATGCTTGGCCATACTCATATAGATGTGGCTTGGCTTTGGAGGCTTAGACATACAAGGGAGAAGACTGCAAGATCATTTTCTACAGTTAACAGGCTCATGGAGAAGTATCCTGAATACATATTTATACAGACACAGCCTCAGCTTTATGACTATCTGAAAGAGGACTATCCTGATATATATGAACATATCAAAAAGAGGGTGGCTGAGGGCAGATGGGAGCCTTCAGGTGCCATGTGGGTAGAATGTGACTGTAACCTGGCATCAGGTGAATCCATCATAAGGCAGATACTTGTAGGTAAAAATTTCTTCAAAAAAGAATTTGACTATGAGAGTGAGTTCTTATGGCTCCCTGATGTATTTGGCTATTCCTGGGCTCTGCCTCAGATTCTTAAAAAATCAGGCGTCAATACATTTATGACTACCAAGATAAGCTGGAATGATACCAACAGACTTCCTTATGATACCTTTATCTGGCGTGGAATGGATGGAAGTGAGGTAACCACACATTTTGTAACCACAACAGAATTAAATGATGTAACCTACACTTACAACGGCGAAAGCAGGCCTTATGCGATAAAGGGAGTATGGGATAATTACAGAAATAAAGACTTAAATAGAGACTTACTTATATCTTATGGATTTGGTGACGGCGGTGGTGGTCCTACCAGAGAAATGATTAAGTATATAGAGGCTGCAAAGCTTATGCCGGGCATTCCAAATGTAGAGACAGGAAGGGCTACTGAGTACTTTAGAAAGTTAAATGAGACAATCAAAGAAAATCCTTATAACGGCTATCTTCCTATCTGGGATGGAGAGCTCTACCTTGAGTTCCACAGGGGAACTTACACCTCTCAGGGCTACAACAAGAAGATGAACCGCTTTATGGAGTATAAGCTAAGGGAAGAGGAGATGCTCTCGGTCTTTGCTGAAAAACTTTTTGACAAGCCTTATAATAGAGAAGAATTCCTTAAAGCCTGGAAGATAGTCCTCTGTGAGCAGTTCCACGATATACTTCCGGGTTCAAGTATCCACGAGGTATATGAGGACAGCCATGAAGAGTATGAAAGAGCCTTAAAGTATATTGAAAATGCTACCAAGGCTTCAAAGGCCTCATTTGTAACTGAGAAAGAAAATGCCTTCACTCTATTTAATCAGGCAAACTGGGAAAGAGACAGCATTGTAAAGATTCCTGCAGGGACTGAGACTTATGAGTATACAGATAGTGAGGGAAATGTGCTTCCTAGCCATAGATGTGGTGAGAAAGACCTAGTATATGTGAAAGGACTTAAGCCGTTAGCCTTTACTACAATTACAAGAACTGCCAAGGTAGAGAATGTGGCAGAAGAATTTGAAGAGAATACAGTAGAAACACCTTATTATATAGTTTCCTGGGATGATAAAGGAAGACTAGTAAGACTCTATGATAAGGGTGCAGACAGAGAAGTTATACCGGAGGGTAAGTTTGCCAACGTCTTCCAGATATTTGAAGATAAGCCTCGCTGCTTTGATGCCTGGGAGCTTGAATCTACCATAGACCTTAAGAAAGAGGAGATTCCTTGTGACGGCAATATCATAAAGACTAAGAATGAACTTGGTTACTTCATTCATTTTACCTATAATTACAATAACTCTAAGATTATGCAGACCCTCTGCCTCTACAACGACAAGCGAAGAATAGACTTTAAGATAGTAGTAGATTGGAAGGAAAGCCAGAAGATTCTAAAAACTGCATTCTCTGTAGACATAAGAGGAGTATTTGCAAGATATGATGTGCAGGAAGGAAATATAGTAAGACCTATCACAAGAAACACTTCCTGGGAGGCTGCTAAGTTTGAAGTGGTAGCTCATAAGTGGGCAGACCTTTCTGAGACAGGCTATGGTGTGGCTCTTCTAAATGACTGCAAATACGGCTATGATATCAAGGAAGACACTATGAGACTCTCCCTCTTAAAGTCAGCAACAGACCCTGACTACAGCGCAGACTACGGCACACATGAGTTTACCTATAGCCTCTATCCTCATAGTGAAGAGTGGTATAACTCGGGTCTTGAAGAGGAAGCCTTTGACCTCAATTCACCTGTGGTTGTACTTGATGGTGCATCCGCTCTTGGTAATGAGAGTTTAATCAGCTTTGATGCAAAAAATATTGTGCTTGATGCCTTTAAGAAGGCTGAAAATGAAGAGGCTTATGTGCTTCGCTTCCACGAATATACAGGCAGAAGAGGCAGGCTGACTCTGACAACAGGGCTTAAGTTTGATAGCTGGTGTGAGGCTGACCTTATGGAAAACCCTCTGGGGGAGTGGAAGCATACAGCTATAGAAGTGGAAGTAAAGCCTTATGAAATTAAGACAATAATGCTAAAATAATATGATAAACACCGTAAAACATTCAAAAACAATATTTAGGCAGGTTCTTATATTTTCGCTCCTTATCAGTCTTGTACCGATTATTTTAGTCAGTATAATACTGTTTAGAAATCTTGAAAGTACAGCTGAGAAGGAGCTTACTGCCTCATATAAACAGATTGGACTGCAGTACATCAACAATATAAAAGACAGGCTTAACAGACTTGAAACAGGTGTACTTGTGGTATCCAAGAATACAACCATACAGGAGCAGCTCTTAAATCCTCTGGATTCCCCATATATAAAGGGGGAGTTAATTAGTGAGGAGATTTTTAAGAGTCTGCTCCTTGAAGGCAGAAATGAGATAAATAACTGTATGGTCTACACCAAGCTGCAAGGCAGGGATATATTTGGACGAAGTGCCTCTACCTGGGAGGTTGCGAGGAAAGAGAGCTGGTATAATTACTATAATGACAGAGAAGGGAAGTGGTTCACTTACCCTTATGCGAGTGGAAAAAATACTAAAACGAGCATAGCGTCTTTAGTGTATAATATCTACATACTGGATACCGGATCCCTTGCCCAAAAGGACATAGGAGCTGTTAAGCTGGATGTGAACTTAAACAGGATGTTTTCTTCTGTCTCAGGTGAGGGAGAAAACGGCAGCTTTGACATCATTCTTTCTGATAAAGAGGGGAAGGTACTTTTTGCTGAAACTGCTATGGGAGAAGAGGCAAGAAAAGAAATACTTGAGCACACAGCCTTAAATGATGAGGAAGGAATAAAGATTAATGGCTATGTGGTGTATAGATTTAACTTTGACAACCTTGGATTACAAGCAGACCTTGCCTTTGACAACAAAGAGCTTGTAAGTAAAAGGAATAATATAATTAATCTGTTCTTCCCTGTACTTTTTGCCCTTATAGGAGTTATCGTCTTGGCAGCGGGCTTATTTGCAAAGCGTTTCTCAAAAAGGGTGAATCTGCTTGTGGACAAGTTTAAGACGGCGGAAACAGGGGATTTGAGTGTGAAAGAGCCTATCACAGGCGGTGATGAGATAACGAGCCTTGATGAGCATTTCAGCCAGATGCTTATTAAGCTTGACAGGCTCATAAGGACCAACTATGTACAGGAGCTTGATAGAAAAAAACTGGAACTAAAGAACCTCCAGCTGCAGATTAATCCTCATTTTCTATACAATACACTCGAGACTATTAGCAGTATAGCTGCGGTAAATAAGGTATTTATTATAGGCGATATAGCGGGGAAACTGGGCGAAATATTCAGATACAGCCTCGGTAAAAACTATGGTGACTTTGTATCGCTAAAGGATGAGTTAACTCACATAGAGAACTATATTTTCATACAGAAAATGAGGTACGGAGATAAACTTGAGGTATTCTATGATGTGGAGACGGATACTAAGTCCTGCCTCGTTCCAAGGTTTATCCTGCAGCCTATAATTGAGAATTCCATCCTACACGGAATCGCTCCAAGGGCTAATGGAGGTATAATAGAAATACGTACTGAGATTTGTGAGGGCAACCTTGTTATAAGAATTGAAGATGACGGAGTAGGTATGGATGCAGAGAAGGTAGACCATATAAATCAGGTTATTAACTTAAGAAGAATGGAAAGTGATGAGAACTCAGGAGTTGGAGTTAAAAATGTAAACCAAAGAATCAAATTTGTGTACGGTGATGAATACGGCGTAAGGCTTTCAAGCTCACCTAATCAGGGCAGCAGCTGTATCATCACTATTCCTGCAAAGAATCCGGAATGGGACTGATATGTATAAAATTTTAGTTGTAGATGATGAAAACCTTATAAGACAGGGAATAATAGCACAGCTTGAATTCCTTAATTATGGGTTTGATGAAATACTTGAGGCAGATACTGGAAGGTCTGCACTTAAAATTGTAAATGAAGTAAAGCCTGACATTGTAATTACAGACATATCCATGCCTGAAATGGACGGGCTTAGCTTTGTGGAAGAGGCAAAGAAGGAAAGGGAAGGTACTAAGTTCATACTTCTAAGCGGATATGCAGAGTTTTCCTATGCCCAAAAGGCTATATCTCTTGGTATATCAGAATACTTGCTTAAGCCTGTATCTAAGGACAAGCTGAAGGAGTGCATTGACAAGGTTATCTATGAGCTTAAGAGCGAGAAAATGATTAAGGAGGCATCCATTCACAAGGGGATACTTACAAGGGAAAAGGCTGAATACCTTTTTGAGAAGGACTTTAATCTTCTTGTAAACAGTGTAGATAGTGGCAGCTATCCTTTTATTGAGGAAAACTATCCCTATCTTCTAGGCGAAAAGGAAGAAACCTGTCCATACTTTATGTTTGGCATAATAAGCATACATCAAAGCAGCTTTGAAAATGGGAGCTTCACTCAGGGAGAAATAGACCTTTTAAGATTTTCCATCAAAAATGTCTTTGCTGAGATTACTACCAAGTCGGACAAGCTGATTGCAAATAACTTGACCAATAAAAGTGAACTCTTTATTTTGCTTTATTCTCCGAATGAGAAGAGATTAAGAAAAGACTCTGAGAAAATATTTTTAGGTATCCAGGCTGTGCTTGAAAAATATATGAATATAATATTATCTTTCGGTATGAGTAAGCCTGCTAAAAAAATAAATGAAAAGAGTCTCAAACAGGCAGAAAAAGCCCTCAATCAGGTTATGCTTTTTGGTAAGGCAAATATTTACTTTTACGAAGATATGAAGGATGTGCCTATTGAGAACTTTCCTATATCGGAGCTTAACAATCTCGAAAACTATATCAAGAGAAAAGAGATACAAAAGGCTAAAAATGCTGCTCTTGATATATTTTCAAAAGATACCCTTAGAAGATACGGAATTAACTATCTGAGGGTTATGTGGGTGAGGGTGTTAAATCTCTTGTTACGAAATTCTGCTGATTATGAGGAAAATGATGTTGAGACCATACTTTCAGCCTTTTCAAGGTCGGGGAGGTTTGAAGACATAGAAGAGGTCAGGGAGGAACTGACTTCAATCATAGAGGTTTCTCTTAAGAAGAGTGGAGACAAGGAAAAGACTGCGGATGAAAAAATCCTCTCTGCAATAGAGTTTATGAAGAATAATTTTAACAAGGATATTAGTATAAATGACATTGCGGAAAGATATGACCTGAATATCAATTATTTTTCCGCCCTATTTAAGAAGAAGACGAACAGCTCGCCGATTAATTATCTTACGGAACTTAGGATAAAGGCTGCAAAGGATTATCTGAAAAATACTGAGGAAAGTGTTACCGACATATCTAAAAAGGTGGGTTATGAAGACAGCCAGTATTTTTTTAGAGTGTTTAAGAAGTCGGAGGGAATAACCCCTCTTATGTACAGAAAGCAGGACAGGGACTATGGAATTCATAGTCAATTATAGAGAACTTACTTTAAGTAAATGAAAAGAAGCTTATGTATATTAACACAGTAGAGAGATTTCACCTATTAGGAGGCTTTATGGAAGAATTGTACAGGGTAAAGGGAGAGCTTAATTCGGGCTTTGTAGGTCAGATAACCTATACTATCTGCCTGCCTTATAAGTGCAGTGAGTTAGACATTTGCCTGAAGTTTTCAAAGCAGCATTTTCCATCAGCGGATATGGTTCCCTTGGAGGAAATGAAAGAATTCTGCAAAAGAGAGTATGGCATCAGCCTTGGAGAAAATGATGAGGAAGCACTTGACAACTGCCTCCACAATATGAAAACCGAGATTCATCTTATGGCAACCCTTAATGATGAGTTCATCGGCTGTATTCATAAGCAGAGGCTTGAAAGGCATATGATTTTTTCTCCTTCTAAGCTTTCGGAGGGCTGTGTGATGCCCGAAAGCCTTGAGGGTGTGCTAAAGGTCACTGTACTTGTGTTTAATGTGCTGATGGATGAAACCCCTTATGAGGTAAGCGTTCATGCGCAGAGAGGAGAGAGCGATGTATAAGAGGCTTGAACTTCACAATCATACTACAGAATCCGACAGCTCTCTTAGCTGTAAGGAATTGCTTGAAATCATGGAGGCTGACAGGGCGGATGCCTTTGCAATCACAGACCACAACACCATATCGGGACATTCTATTATTAAAAAACTTTTAGATAATGGGGATTATAAGACAAAATGTATCTACGGTATGGAATATACGACTTATTACGGTCATATTCTCTGTCTGAACCTCCCTGTCTATGTGCCTTGGGACTCGATTGACTTTTTTAAGCCTGAGCTTTTGTTTAACGCCGCCAGGGCAAAGGGAGCCTTGGTTGGGATAGCTCATCCTTTCTCCTTTGGTGCGCCTTTTGCAAAGGGATGCAGGTTTGAAATGAAGGTGAAGGACTTTTCTGCTGTTGATTTTATTGAGGTATTTAACAACCCTGAACCTTTACACGAAGTAAATGAAAAGGGACTTCACTGGTGGGAGGAGCTAATCTTAGATGGCAAGAGGCTTGCAGCGACCTGTGGTATGGATTTGCACGGTCACTGGGACATGGGGAACCAGTATGCGACCTTCATAGAGGGAGAAGAAGACGGAGATGTTGAAGCAGAGCTATCCAGTGCTATAAAGGGTGGTAGGACCTGGGTGTCAAAGGGAATGCTTCTTATATGCGACTATTCCAAGGAAGAAAACTACATTAAATTAAGCCTTTTTGATGCTAAAAAGTCCGGCTTTATTTACTCCGAAACCGGCAGATATATAATTAGTTTAAGAGGCAAGAATGGGCTTATTACAAAGGAAATATCTGAGAATGAAGAAGTAGTTCTTTCCTTTGATGACCTAAAGGGTGAAGATATAATCATACCTAAGCTATATATTAAAGATACTGACATAGAGAACTTGGTTTGCATCTCGCCAGTGGTAAGGATTTAAGAGAATTTAGGGTTGAAAAAAGCGAACGCTGAGATTTACGTTCGCTTTTTCGGACTTTATGTGAACGTAAAAGTAGATGAAATAGAGTTAATAATATATCAATTAAAATTGCTGGATTTTCAAGCATTTGTCTTAATTAAAAAGAATTTTCATATTGTATTTTAAAATGATATCAATTATAATGACAAAATATTAAATTAATGAAATTTAGGAGGATACAAGCAAATGGTTGGATTGTTATATATTGTTTTCTTGCTATTATGTTATAAATTGCAAAAAAATATTTGTTCAGATAAATTTTTAATAAAAAAATTGATTATCCCATCTCTTTTTTTTGTTTTATCGATTGTTGGGTGCATATATATTAATAATAGCATTAATCATAGCAATAATCTTATAGGTTATTCAAATGATAAGAATGCAATAATAAGTCAAACGCATAATTCGGAGTCTTATAATAGTTATAGCATATCAAAAGATGCCACAGAAATTGCCGCCGTTACAATTTCAAGAAAAGTGCTGTCCTCAAGTGATTTTGCTTTGATAATGTTAATATTAAATATACCAACATTATCATTTATTATATTCATTTTTACAGGTAATAAATCGAAATCAATAACAACAACTTCATAATAAATGAGCACTACTTGTAAAAAGCGATTTCACCAAAAAATAAGATCAATTTAAAGCGAACGTAAATTTTACGTTCGCTTTTTCGTTCCTTTTGTGCTATAATGCGAGTGATTAATGGAGACAGATTGAAGACAATAGTGTTGGAAAAGTTAAGCAGTAAACCAATATATGAATTTCATAAATAACATATAGGGAGGAACTTATGAGGGAAACAAAAAACTTGGAATTTAAGGAAACAGTATCAAATACATTCCTAAAAACAGTGAGTGCTTTTGCTAATTATGGTACAGGAAAGATAGAATTTGGAAGAAAAGATGATGGGAGTGTCGTGGGGATAAAAGATGTAAAAAGTACCTGCCTTAATATTGAAAACATGATAAATGATTCTATTAAACCTGCTCCTGACTACAGTTTAACGATTTGTGATGAAAATATAATAACGCTAACAGTAAAAGAAGGAAGTTATAAACCATATTTTTATAAATCAAAGGCGTATAAAAGAAACGATAGCGCTACTATTGAGGTAGATGCTTTAGAGTTGACAAGACTCATACTTGAAGGACAAAACAAATCATATGACAGCCTGACTTCTTCAAAAAACAGACTGGAGTTTAAGGTTTTAGGGGAAAAATTAAAGAGTGTAATGGGGATAGAAAAACTCTCAAAGGATTTACTGATAACTCTTGAATTGTACAATAAGAAGGAAGGCTATACTATTGCGGGAGAGCTTCTGGCTGATAATAATGACTTTCCGGGGATAGACATGGTTAGATTTGGGAAAGATATTAATACTTTTTTGGATAGAGCAGAATTTGCGAGAATATCCATACTAAAACAGTATGATAAAGCTTTAGAGAAATATAGACAGTATTATCAATATGAGGTTATAGAAGGTTCTTTGAGAAAAAAAATAGAGAAAATACCTGAGAGAGCTTTTAGAGAGGCGGTAGCTAATGCTCTGGTACATAGAACCTGGGATATTAGGTCAAATATAAATATATCTATGTTTGATGATAAAATAGAAATTATTTCACCGGGAAGCCTTCCCAAAGGATTGACAAATGAAGAATACATAGACGGACAAATATCAGTTCTAAGAAATCCAATAATTGGAAATGTATTTTTTAGGCTGGGAATTATAGAACGTTTTGGAACAGGAATATATCGTATATTTGCATCATATAAGAAAAGCAAAATTAAACCGGTTATTACTGTATATGAAAATTCTATAAAACTGTCACTCCCTGTATTGGAGAGCGAACTGCCTAAACTAAATGATGATGAATACAGCATTTATAGTAATCTGGTACAAAGATCACTTACATCATCTGAAGTCATGGAGCTAACAGGATTTGGGAAAACAAAGACAGTAAGGATACTTAACAGCTTATTGAAAGGAGGCTACATAGAAAAGCTTGGTAATGGAAGAGGAACCAGGTACAGTGTAAATGGTTTCTAAGAATCATTTGGTAAATGTCAGCAAACAAGCCTGAATGCATATCTTTCAGGTTAAATGCAATAGGGGTATATGTCAAAGTAGGTGCAACACCATGTTGCATTTAATTTGAAAAACTACAAATTGTGACTTTTGTTTGACTTTGCTAGGGTTACTCTTGTAATTTCAAAGCCCCTATGCTATAATGATAAACTGTCATAGCATATATTTAGCTATAATTTAAGGAGGATATTATTTAATATGAGCGCAAAGATTGAGAACTTAGAGCAGAAGAATATGGTAAAGCTTACCATTGAAAGAGAAGCAAAAGAATTAGAAGCAGCAATCAACAAGGTATATCATAAGCAGAAGAACAGAATTGCTGTTCCGGGCTTCCGTAAGGGAAAAGCACCTCTTGCTATGATTGAGAAAATGTACGGTGCAGAAGTATTTTTCGAGGATGCTGCTAACGAAATCATCGGTGCAGCATATGAAGAAGCTGTTAAAGAGAGCGATTTGGAGATAGTTTCACAGCCTGAGATAGAAGTAACACAGATTGAAAAGGGTAAGCCTTTCATCTTTACTGCAACAGTAGCAGTTAAGCCTGAGGTTGAGCTTGGCGAGTATAAGGGAGTTTCAGTTCCTAAGGCTGATACAAGTGTTTCAGAAGAAGAGCTTAACAATGAGATCGACCAGGATAGAAATAAAAACGCCAGAACAATCAAGGTTGAAGACGGCGCAGCTGAAAATGGCGATGAGACCGTTATTGACTTTGACGGATACGTAGATGGAAAGCAGTTTGACGGTGGTAAGAGCGAGAATTATCCTCTTACTCTTGGTTCACATGCTTTCATTGAAGGCTTTGAAGAGCAGATCGTTGGCCACAAGGCAGGAGAAGAGTTCGATGTGAATGTAACCTTCCCTGAGGAGTATCACGCAAAGGCTCTTGCCGGAAAGCCTGCTACTTTCAAGGTAGTTCTTAAGGAGATTAAGCGTAAGGAGCTTCCTGAGCTTGATGATGAATTTGTACAGGATATCAGCGAGTATGATACTGTAGATCAGTACAAAGAAGCTCTTAAGAAGAGAATAGCTGAGCGCAAAGAGAATACTGCTAAGAGTGCAAAGGAAGAGGCTGTTATTGACAAGGTTATCGAGGCAGCTAAGATGGATATTCCTGAGGCTATGATTGAATCACAGACACGCCAGATGGCGCAGGATTTTGCAAATAGGATTCGTCAGCAGGGACTTAGCCCAGAGCAGTATTTCCAGTTCACAGGAATGACTCCTGATGCATTTATGGAGAACCTCAGACCACAGGCTCTTAAGAGGATCCAGAGCAGACTTGTGCTTGAGGCTATTGTTAAGGCTGAGAAGATTGAGGCTTCTGAGGAAGATTTCAACAAAGAGCTTGAAGAGATGTCAAAGTCATACAATATGGAGATAGAGAAGCTAAGAGAGGCTATCGGTGAAGAAGAGAAGAAGAGCATGATGGCTGACCTTGCAGTATCTAAGGCTGTCGACTTCATAAGAGATGCAGCGGTAGAAGCTGATGCTGAAGAGGCTCCAAAGAAGGCTACAAGAAAGCCAAGAAAGAAAAAAGAAGAAACAACAACAGAAGAATAATTAGAATAGTACCGGAGGGAAAATATGAGTTTAGTGCCTTATGTCATTGAACAGACCAGCCGAGGAGAAAGATCATACGATATTTACTCCAGACTTCTGGAAGACAGAATTATCTTCTTGGGCGAAGAGGTAACAGATGTATCGGCAAGTGTTATTATTGCTCAGTTACTCTTCCTTGAGGCAGAAGATCCTTCCAAAGACATACATCTTTACATAAACAGCCCGGGCGGTTCAGTAACTGCGGGAATGGCTATTTATGACACTATGAATTATATCAAGTGTGATGTATCTACCATTTGTATGGGACTTGCAGCGAGCATGGGAGCTTTCCTGCTGGCGGGTGGTGCAAAGGGCAAAAGACTTGCACTTCCTAACTCTGAGATAATGATACACCAGCCTTCAGGCGGTGCAAGAGGTCAGGCTTCTGATATCAAGATCGTTGCAGACAACATCATAAAGACTCGTAAGAGACTTAATGAGATGCTTGCGGCTAATACAGGCAGACCTTTAGAGGATATTGAAAGAGATACAGAGCGTGACAACTTCATGACTGCAGAAGAAGCCAAGGATTATGGTCTAATTGATGAAATAGTTACCAAGAGAGCATAGAATAGAGGAATGATATAGATGGCAAAAAGTAACGATCAGGGCAAATTGAAGTGTTCTTTTTGTGGCAAGCCACAGGATCAGGTTAGAAAGCTCATCGCAGGTCATGGTGTATACATCTGTGATGAGTGTGTAAGCCTTTGTTCTGAAATCATCGAAGAAGAGTTTGAACTTGATGAGGCTGTAGACGGCTTCAACCTCTACAAACCTGAGCAGATTAAGGATTTTCTTGACCAGTATGTAATAGGTCAGGATGATGCCAAGAAGGCTCTTGCTGTAGCGGTTTATAACCATTATAAGAGAGTGTCAATGGGAAAGAGCCTGGATGTTGAGCTGCAAAAGAGTAACATCGTTATGGTTGGTCCAACAGGTTCAGGTAAGACTTATCTTGCCCAGACCTTAGCCAAGCTTCTCAATGTGCCTTTTGCAATAGCTGACGCTACAACTCTTACCGAGGCAGGCTATGTGGGTGAGGATGTTGAAAATGTACTTCTTAAGCTCATTCAGTCAGCTGATTACGACATAGATAGAGCAGAACACGGCATTATCTACATCGATGAGATAGACAAGATAACTAGAAAGTCCGAGAATACCTCTATAACAAGAGATGTATCAGGTGAAGGTGTTCAGCAGGCGCTTCTCAAGATGCTAGAAGGAACGGTTGCTTCCGTACCGCCTCAGGGTGGAAGAAAGCACCCGCATCAGGAGTTTTTACAGATTGATACAAAGGACATCCTTTTCATCTGTGGTGGAGCTTTTGATGGAATAGAGAAGATCATCGGCGCAAGAATTGATAAGAAATCCATCGGTTTTGGTGGTGAGATAGAGGATAAATCTAAAACAGATGTATCTGAACTGCTTAAGCAGATTGCTCCACAGGATTTTGTTAAATTTGGTATGATACCTGAGTTTATCGGGCGAGTACCTATAGTAGTCACCCTTGATTTGCTCGATGAAGAAGCACTTATGCGTATAATCACAGAGCCTAAGAATGCTATGGTTAAGCAGTATAAGAAGCTTCTGGAGTTTGACGGCGTTGAACTGGTATTTGAAGAAGATGCCATAAGAGAAATAGCTAAGCAGTCAGCTGAGAGAAAGACCGGTGCAAGAGGTCTTAGAGCCATAATGGAAAAGACCATGCTTGACACCATGTTTACCCTTCCTTCTGAAGAGAAGGCGGTGAAGTGTATAGTGACTGTGGCAGCTGTAAAAGGGGAGGAAAAGCCTCAGATTATATATTCTGATGATAAGCCTCCTAAAAAAGGAATAACACTTAAGAAAAAAACAACTAATAAAGGTGAAATAGCATAATGGAACAGATGTCTTTTTTTGACACAGGCCGTAATGTTACTCCTCTGGCTGACAGGTTAAGGCCGGAGGAGTTTTCTGCATTTGCAGGACAGGAACATTTGATAGGCGAAGGTAAGATCCTTAGAAAACTGATAGAAAATGATAATATTACATCTATGATATTCTGGGGGCCCCCGGGTGTAGGCAAAACTACGCTTGCTGGAATAATAGCTGCAAAGACTCATTCGCAGTTTATCAACTTCAGTGCTGTCACCAGCGGAATAAAAGAGATTAAGGATGTGATGGCGAAGGCTGAGGAGACCAGAAAGCTGGGAATGAAGACTGTCTTGTTTGTAGATGAGATTCACCGCTTCAATAAGGCGCAGCAGGATGCTTTCCTTCCATTTGTGGAAAGAGGAAGTATAGTGCTTATTGGTGCGACCACTGAAAATCCCTCGTTTGAGATAAATGCCGCTTTGCTTTCAAGATGTAAGGTATTTGTATTAAAACAGCTTACAACTGATGATATATTTAAGCTACTTACAAGGGCGCTTAAGGATAAAAAAGGCTTTGGAATGTTAAATGTAGAGATAGAGGATGAACTCATTCGTGCCATAGCCTTATTCTCTAACGGTGATGCAAGAACTGCCCTCAACACTCTTGAAATGGCGATAAACAACGGAGAACTTACCAAAGATAAAACCATAGTTACAAGAGAAATAGTCGAGCAGTGTACCGGTAAGAAGGTTTTGCTCTACGATAAAAACGGAGAGGAGCATTATAACCTTATTTCGGCATTACATAAGTCAATGAGAAATTCAGATCCTGATGCGGCTATGTACTGGCTTGCCCGTATGCTTGAAGCAGGCGAAGAGCCGCTTTACATAGCAAGAAGGGTAATAAGGTTTGCAAGTGAAGATGTTGGACTCGCTGATATTCAGGCTCTTCCTCTGGCTGTTGCTGCTTATCAGGCCTGCCATTTTCTTGGAATGCCTGAGTGCAATGTAAACCTTGCTGAAGCTGTGACCTATATGGCATTAGCACCTAAGTCAAATGCCATGGAAGCAGGGTATTACAAGGCCAGGGATGATGCGGCAAAGACATTTTCAGAGCCTGTGCCTCTCCACATAAGAAATGCACCTACTTCACTTATGGCTGAGCTTGACTACGGTAAGGGTTATCAGTATGCGCATAATTATGAGGATAAGATTACTAAGATGAAATGCCTGCCGGATTCACTTTCTGACAGACATTATTATGAGCCTTACGGCATGGGAGCAGAGAAGGAATTTAAGAAGAAACTTGAAGAAATAAGAAGATATAGGGAGGAGTAGGATGATATACTTAGATAATGCAGCTACGACAAGAATAAAGCCTAAGGAGGTTGTAGAGGCTGTAACAGAAGCACTTACGACCTTAGGCAATGCAGACAGGGGAACTAACTCCGCTTCGCTTGGAGCTTCCAGAACTGTATTTTCCACCAGAATGAAGTTGGCTAAGTTTTTTAATGCTGAGGGTCCTTCTAACATAGTATTTACTATGAATGCGACAGAAGGGCTAAATATAGTGATTAAAGGCTTGTTTGAAAAGGGCGACTCTGTCATTTCTACCTGTCTTGAGCATAACTCCGTGCTTCGCCCCCTTTATCAGATAAGGGATGAGGGAGTAGAGCTGTACTTCGTATCCGCTGACAAGCTTGGAAGGCCAAACTATGAGGAGTTTGAGAGACTTATTAATCCTAATACCAAGGCTATTATAACTACCGCAGGCTCCAATCTCACAGGCAATCTTGTGGATATAAAAAGGGTTGGAGAAATTGCAAAGAAGCATGACCTTCTCTTTATAGTGGATGCATCTCAGACTGCGGGGGTATTTCCTATAGATGTAAAAGAGCTTGGAATAGATATTCTCTGCTTTACCGGACACAAGGGACTTCTTGGACCTCAGGGAACCGGTGGCTTCTATGTGAGGACAGGTGTGGATATCCGCCCTTATCTTTCAGGAGGTACAGGCGTTCAGACCTATAGTGAGCATCAGCCGCCTGAAATGCCAACCAGACTCGAAGCAGGTACATTAAACGGACATGGAATAGCAGGACTTGATGCTGCTATCGACTATATCAATGAATACGGGATGAGTACCATTCATGATAAGGAAATCGCCCTTATGCAGAGATTTTACAATGGTGTAAAGGATATCGAAGGAATCAAGATTTACGGAGATTTTGAAGCAAAAGACAGATGTCCTATTGTATCTCTTAATCTGGCAGATTATGAGTCTGGAGCGGTGAGTGATGAACTCTCAGAACGCTTTGAGATAGCAACCAGACCGGGAGGACATTGTGCGCCTCTTATGCATAAGGCTCTGGGAACTGTGGAGCAAGGGGCTGTGAGATTTAGCTTTTCTCATTTTAATACAGAAGAGGAGATTGATACAGCTATCAGTGCCGTAAGGACTCTTGCAGAGGAATAAATTTTACCTGCTAATGGATGTTTATCGTATTTAGAGTGACAAAAGATAATAGTCCTGTCAAAGCTTCAAGCGTATTTTAGTTTTTGGTGCGATAACAAAAATATTCATTAGCAGGATTTCATAGTCGTGATAGGAATAGAACTTTCTTATAGATTATTCATATAATAGACAACATTTATAGGCATTGTCTATTAGACTATTAGAAGTAAAAATGGTAGACTTTAATAGTTAAAAGAACTCTTGAACACATATCGTATGAAAGGGTATAGGCTATTTACCCATTTTTGGCACTTTTATCATATATTTGATAGATATGCGGGTTAAGAGAAACTATAATATATGTGGAGGTTAGTATGGAAAAGAAACTTGATTGTAAAGGAATGGCTTGTCCATTGCCTGTAGTTACAGCAAAAAAAGCTATGGAAGAGTTTACTGAGGAAGGTATTGTTGAAGTTGTGGTTGATAACGATACTGCAGTTCAGAATCTCTTAAAGCTCGCTGCAAAGAGCAATTTTGCGGCTGCCAGTGAAAAGAAATCAGATGAAGAGTTCGTTGTGCGTATAGAGGTTAAGCCTGAAGCTAGTGGAGAAAAGAGTGAAAATGAGAAGAAGGCGGGACCTACAACTGTAGTTATTTCAAGCGCAACTATGGGAAACGGAGACGATGAACTCGGTAAGAATCTTATGAAGGCATTTATCTTTGCGCTTACCAATGTAACTCCAACCCCGGATAATATCATTTTCTACAACGGTGGGGCGCATCTGACTGTAGAAGGCTCTGCATCACTTGAGGACCTTAAGAACCTTGAGAAAGCAGGAGTGAATATTATGACCTGTGGAACCTGTCTCAATTTCTACGGCATAGCAGAGAAGCTTCAGGTAGGACAGGTATCAAATATGTATGATATTGCGCAGACTATGGCTGACTCAGGTCTTGTAATCCGTCCATAAGAGGTATAAATGAGAGCAAAAGAAGCAAAAATTGTAGTGACCTTTAGCAATACCACAGATGCCATGAAGATGGAGAACCTCTGTGAAGAAAAAAATGTGCCGGGAAGGATGATTCCTGTACCTAAGGTTATCTCGGCCGGTTGTGGACTTGCCTGGTGTTCTGCTCCTGAAAATGAGGATAGAATAAGAGAAGTAATGAAAGAAGCAGGACTTAAAGAACAGGCTATACATAGTTGCCTAATCTGATTGACAGACCGTAAAAAATGCGATATAATATTCCCGTTGTCTTTTTGGGGGCGGTTAGGTAACTGGTGTGCCTCCTGGTCTTCAAAACCAGTGTAGGGCGCGTTTGCGTCCCGGGTGAGTTCGATTCTCACACGCCTTCGCCAGAATATATCGGAATATATCCGTTTTGGGTGCTGTTTATGCAGCACCCATTTTTTGTAGTGTGCCTTGCGGCGCACGTTTCTAAAGGGTGAAAGTCCCTAATCCGCCCT